>NZ_JAAGNB010000578.1:0-18564 GCF_010550475.1 Amycolatopsis sp. SID8362 | reverse complement strand
CTGGCGCGGGACCTCGGCCTTGCGTCGGGGACGGTGGCGCGCGCGTACCGCGAGCTGGAGACGGCGGGCTGGGTGACGACGGCCCGCGCCCGCGGCACGGTGGTCACGCTCCCGCCCGGCCGCCCGGCCCCCGCGGAGCTGCTCCTCGCCGCCGCCACGACGTACCTGACGCAGGCCCGCGACCTCGGCGCCGACCTGGAAACAGCCCTGAACGCCGTCCGCGCGGCCCACGACCGGTCGTGAGTGGCAAGTCGGGTTAGAACCCTACTTATCACTCACGAGGAGCCGACCCAGTGCGGCCAGGACCGGCTCGAGCGCCTCGACTTCGCGCGCGGTTCCCACGCACTCCGTGATGCCCGCGCCGACGACCTCGTGGCCGGAAAGGGTGTCGAGTTCGGAGACCAGGCGGTCGATCGTCCAGCCGCCCGGCTCCGGGTAGTTCAGGCCGGGGAATTCCGACACGTCCAGCACATCCAGGTCCACGTGGACGTACAGCTTCTCCACCGCCAGCTCGTCCAGCGAAGTGACCGCGAGCCCGCGTGAGACCGCCGCGCGTTCCTCCGGGTCGAATGCCCGCGTCCCCAGCAAAGCGACGTTGCCCGGCGCCAGCGCCGGATCCGCCGCGAAGTCGGGGTCGCCTTCGCCGAACAGCGAGCGCAGCACCATCCCGTGGAACGCGCCCGACGGCGACGTCTCGGCCGTGTTCAGGTCCGCGTGGGCGTCGAACCACGCCACGCCCAGGCCCGGCCCGTGCCGGAATCGCGCGACGCCGATCGGGACCAGCTCGACGCCGCAGTCGCCGCCGATCGTCAGGACCGGGCCGCCCGGGGCTTCCAGCGCGGCCAGCTGGGCCGCGCGGTTCGGACCCGTGAGCACGGCACGGGAAGCGACCCCGCCGTCCACTTCGGACACTTCACGGGTCTGCCGGACGTGGTGGACGGGCCGGCCGAGCACGTGCCCGGCCAGCTCCGCCAGCGCGAGACAGCCGTCCGGCAGCTCCGCCGCACGCGGTCCCACCGCGCCCTGGCGCTGCGGGACCGCGTTGATCAGCGTCATTCCAGGACGAGCAGGAGGTCGCCGCCCTCGACCTGCTGGACGGAGTTGATCGCCAGCCTGCCCACCTTGCCGCCCGCGGACGCGGTGATCGACGCCTCCATCTTCATGGCCTCGATCGTCGCGACCGTGGCGCCGGCCTCGACCGTGTCGCCTTCGGCCACCTGCAGCGTGACCACGCCGGCGAACGGCGCCGCGACCTGCTTCGGGTTGCCCTTCTCCGCCTTCTCGGTCGCCGGGATGTCCGAGGCGATCGAGCGGTCGCGGATCTGGATCGGCCGCAGCTGGCCGTTCAGCGTCGACATCACCGTGCGCACGCCGCGCTCGTCGGCCTCGCCGATGGCCTCCAGCTCGATGAGCAGCCGGACGCCCGGCTCGAGGTCGACCGGGTACTCCTCGCCCGGGCGCAGGCCGTAGAAGAAGTCCTTGCTGGGCAGCACGGACGTGTCGCCGTAGGCCTCGCGGTGCGCCTCGAACTCCTTCGTGGGGCCGGGGAACAGCAGCCGGTTGAGCGTCCGGCGCGGTTCCGCGGCGAGCGCGGAACGGTCCTCTTCGGACAGTTCGACGACCGGCTTCGCCGCCGCGCGGCCCTCGAGGGCCTTGGTGCGGAACGGTTCCGGCCAGCCACCGGGCGGGTCGCCCAGCTCGCCGCGCAGGAAGCCGATCACCGAGTCGGGGATGTCGAACTTGTTCGGCTCCGCCTCGAAGTCGGCCGGCGAGACGCCCGCGCCGACCAGGTGCAGCGCGAGGTCGCCGACGACCTTCGACGACGGCGTCACCTTCACCAGGTGGCCGAGGATCTTGTCGGCCGCGGCGTACATCGCCTCGATGTCCTCGAACCGGTCGCCCAGGCCCAGCGCGATGGCCTGCGTGCGCAGGTTCGACAGCTGCCCGCCGGGGATCTCGTGGTCGTAGACGCGCCCGGTCGGCGACGCGAGCCCGGCCTCGAACGGCGCGTAGATCTTGCGCACGCTCTCCCAGTACGGCTCCAGCTCGCCGATCGCGCGGAGGTCCAGGCCGGTGGTCCGGGCCGAGTGGTCGGTGGCCGCCACGATCGACGACAGCGACGGCTGCGACGTCGTGCCCGCCATCGACGAGACCGCGCCGTCGACGGCGTCCGCACCCGCGTTGATCGCCGCGAGGTAGGTGGCCAGCTGGCCGCCCGCGGTGTCGTGGGTGTGGATGTGCACCGGCAGGTCGAACTCCTTGCGCAGCGCGGTGACCAGCTTGGTCGCCGCGGGCGCGCGCAGCAGCCCGGCCATGTCCTTGATCGCCAGGACGTGCGCCCCGGCGCCGACGATCTGCTCGGCCAGCTTGAGGTAGTAGTCGAGCGTGTAGAGCTTCTCGCCCGGGTCGGACAGGTCCGAGGTGTAGCAGAGCGCCACCTCGGCGACCGCGGTCCCGGTCTCGCGCACGGCTTCGATCGCCGGGCGCATCTGCTCGACGTCGTTGAGCGCGTCGAAGATCCGGAAGATGTCGATGCCGGTCTTCGTGGCTTCCTGGACGAAGGCAGTGGTCACCTCGGTCGGGTACGGCGTGTACCCGACGGTGTTGCGCCCGCGCAGCAGCATCTGGAGGCAGATGTTCGGCACGGCCTCGCGCAGCGCGGCGAGGCGCTCCCACGGGTCCTCGGCGAGGAAGCGCAGCGCGACGTCGTAGGTCGCGCCGCCCCAGCACTCCAGGGAAAGCAGTTCGGGGAGCGTGTTCGCGACGACCGGCGCCACCGCGAGGAGGTCCTTCGACCGGACGCGGGTGGCGAGCAGCGACTGGTGCGCGTCGCGGAACGTCGTGTCGGTGACGCCGATGTGCGGCGACTTGCGCAGCCACTCCGCGAACCCGGCCGGGCCCAGCTCGACGAGCTTCTGCTTCGACCCCGGCGCCGGCTGGGCGTCCTTGGGCAGCTTCGGCAGCTTGACCGTGGCGTCCGGCGTCCTCGGGCGCTCGCCGTGCGGCTTGTTGACCGTCTGGTCGGCGAGGTAGGTCAGCAGCCGCGTGCCGCGGTCGGCGGACTGCCGCGCGGTGAGCAGCTGCGGGCGCTCCTCGATGAACGACGTCGTGACGCGCCCGGCGCGGAAGTCCTCGTCGTCCAGGACCGCCTGCAGGAACGGGATGTTCGTCGCGACACCGCGGATCCGGAACTCGGCGACGGCCCGGCGCGCGCGCCCGACTGCGGTCTTGAAATCGCGGCCGCGGCAGGTGAGCTTCACCAGCAGCGAGTCGAAGTGCGCGCTGATCTCGGTGCCGGAGAAGGCGGTGCCGCCGTCGAGCCGGATGCCCGAGCCACCCGGCGAGCGGTAGGCGGAGATCATCCCGGTGTCCGGGCGGAAGCCGTTGGCCGGGTCCTCGGTGGTGATGCGGCACTGCAGCGCGGCGCCGCGCAGGTAGATCTTGTCCTGTGCCAGGCCGAGGTCGTCGAGGGTCTCGCCGGAGGCGATCCGCAGCTGCGACTGCACGAGGTCGACGTCGGTGACCTCTTCGGTGACCGTGTGCTCGACCTGGATGCGCGGGTTCATCTCGATGAAGACGTGGTTGCCCTGCTTGTCGAGCAGGAACTCGACGGTGCCGGCGTTGCGGTAGCCGATCTGCTTCGCGAACTTGACCGCGTCCGCGCAGATCCGGTCGCGCAGCTCGGGGTCGAGGTTGGGCGCCGGCGCCAGCTCGACGACCTTCTGGTGGCGCCGCTGCACCGAGCAGTCGCGCTCGAAGAGGTGGATGACGTTGCCCGCGCCGTCGGCGAGGATCTGCACCTCGATGTGCCGCGGCTCGACGACGGCCTTCTCCAGGAAGACGGTCGGGTCGCCGAAGGCGGACTCGGCCTCGCGCGCGGCGGCCTCGATGGACTCGCGCAGCACGGCGGGGTCCTCGACGCGGCGCATGCCGCGCCCGCCGCCACCGGCGACGGCCTTGACGAACACCGGGAAGCCCAGCTCGTCGGCGGCCGCGACCAGCGCGTCGACGTCGCTGGATGGCGCGGACGACCCGAGCACGGGCACGCCGGCCTCGCGCGCGGCCTTGACCGCGCGGGCCTTGTTGCCGGTCAGCTCGAGGATCTCGGCGCTCGGCCCGACGAAGGTGATGCCCGCTTCCTCGCACGCGCGCGCGAGGTCGGGGTTCTCCGAGAGGAAGCCGTAACCGGGGTAGACGGCGTCGGCACCGGCCTTCTTGGCCGCGGCGACGATCTCGTCGACCGACAGGTAGGCGCGCACGGGGTGACCGGGTTCGCCGATCTCGTACGCCTCGTCGGCCTTCAGCCGGTGCAGCGAGTTGCGGTCTTCGTGCGGAAACACGGCGACCGTCCCCGCGCCCAGTTCGTAGCCGGCGCGGAACGCTCGGATCGCGATCTCCCCGCGGTTGGCCACCAGCACCTTGCGGAACATTGCCCGGTCCTTCCCGTATGGATCGGTAAGTCAACGCACGTTACCCGGTTCTTCCCGCTCTGCGGGAGTTCCATACCAGGTGATGGACATCATGGGCGTTGAAGATTGGCCGGGACGCCGGCTGGGCAGCCTCTCAGGTTCCCGGCGGCGCGTAAAGGAGCCGGTTGGCCGTACCGTCCGGGACGCCCTTGAGCACGTCCGTCGTCGCGGCCTGAACAAGCGCTTGGTCCACCTGCGCGGGGGCCGTTTCCGGGTGCTGGGCGCGGTAGAGCGCGGCCACGCCGGCGGCGAACGCGGCCGCCATCGACGTGCCCGATTCCGGTCCGGCGCCGGTGCCGCCCGCGATCGGGCCGGGGACGTCGACACCCGGGGCGTACAGGTCGACGTCCTGGCCGAAGTTGGACGCCTTGTCGGGGCGGTCCTGGTCGTCGGTGGCCCCGACGGTGAGCGCCTCGGCGACCCGGCCCGGGGAGAACCCGCTCGCGTCGGCGGTCTCGCTGCCCGCCGGGACGGCGACCGGGACAACCTCGGCGAGCCGCTTCACGGCGGCGTCGAGCTGGTCGTTCGGCACCCCGCCGATGCCGAGGACGGCGACCGCGGGCTGCTGGGCGTTCTGCGCGACCCAGTCGATGCCGGCGATGATGTGGTCGGTCGCGCCGCCGCCGTCCTTGTCCAGCACGCGCACGGGAACGATCTGCGCGCCCTTCGCGACGCCGTAGTCCTTGCCCGCGGCGATCCCGGCGAGGCGGGTGCCGTGGCCGTTGGTGTCGGTGGTGTCCGAGCCGCCGTTCAGGAAGTCCCGCCCGGGCGCGACGCGGCCCTGGAAGTCGGGGTGGTTCGCGTCGACGCCGCTGTCGATCACGTAGATGGTGACGCCCGAGGCGTCGGTCGCGTAGTGGTAGGCGTGGTCGAGGCCGGTGCGCTGGTCGATCCGGTCCAAGCCCCAGCTGGGCGGGCCGGGCTGCACCCCGCCGGCCGCGGTCTGCCCGGCGAGCACGGTGGCCACGGCCGCGAGAAGCATCTTCATGATCGTCGTGGTACCCCGGCGGTGCGGGAGCGACAACTCAGGACTGTCCCTCGATCGGCTGATTCCGCCGGGCCAGGACCACGACGTCGACGGCGAGCAGCAGCACGGCACCCGACGCGATCACCTGCCCGGCGACGGTCGAGTGCTCGACGACGGCCGCGTACGTCGGCGCGAGGACCCCGATCAGCCCGGCGGTCCCGGTGGCCAGGACGGCCCACCCGGCCCCGGGCACCGTCATCGCGACGGCGGGGACGAGCAGCGCCAGCAGCGCACCGGCGATGAAGTAGACGGCGGCGCGGCCCGCCTCCGAGTCGCTGTGCTCAGCGAGTTCGGCCAGCTGCGTCAGCCAGGCGGCGGCGAGGACCACCCCGAGCCCGGCGGCGGTCCATGCGGGCCAGCCCCGCACCCGGCGGCCCCCGGCGTCGCGGCGCAGGAGGAGCGGCGCGCAGACGAGGGCGGTCGCCCAGGCGAGGTGCGCGAGGAGGAGGAAGGTGAAGCCGGTCCCGAGTTCGGCGTCGCCGCTGCCCTGGCTGAAGGTGATCACGTCGCCGAGGAGGCGGACGAGGCCGAAGAGCGCGGCCAGGCCGGTGCCGAGCAGGAGGGCGGGGCCGGTGCGCGTCCGGGTCCGCGGGGCGAGGGTGAGGATCCCGGCGAGGAGGGCGCACGCGGCCACGATGGCGACGTAGGTTTCCAGGCCGGGGCGGAAGTAGGTGAGGGGTTCGCCGTAGCGGTAGTCGAGGCCGAGCCCGATGACGGCTAGGACAGCGCCGGTGATGACGGCGATTCCGGCGGAGCCGCGGAGGGGGTCGACGGGTTCTGGCTGGGGTCCGGGAGTGCGCCCCAAGGTGGCCTTGGTTGCGTCTGACGCACCCAAGGCGGCCTTCGGTGCGTCTGACGCACCGAAGGCCACATTGGGGCGCTTGGCCGGGTCGGGTGCGGTTGCGGCGGCGGGCGCCGGTTCGGCGGCCGACTCGGCCACAGATGCCGACGCAGTTCCTGCGGCAGACGCCGGTTCGGCTAGCGGCTTGACCTCGGGGGCCCGTGCGACCTCAGCGGCAGGCGCCGATTCGGGCTCGTCGGCGGCCGGCTCGGCCGTGCGCGCAGGTGCGGGGCCCGGTGCAGCCCGTTGCGCGGGCACAGCCTCCGATGCGGGCTCAACCTCAGCCTCGTGCGCCGGCTCGGGGATTGCCTCGATCTCCACCCCCACCACCACATCCCCAGTCGGCCCGCTCACCACGACCTTCCCCCGCCGGGTCCCCGTCTCCCCCGCCGTCGCCGTCAGCTCCGCCGCACCATCCGACTCCACCACCGCGATCCACGGGTGCGAAGCCTCGAACCGCACCTCCCGCGCCACCGGCGGACCCAGCGCCCGCAACGACGCCGTCGCCGATGAACCTGCCGGGGCCGACAGCCGCACCGAAGCCACGTCCACCCGGACCACGACGTCGCCCAATGCGTCCGAGGCCGACGCTGCGATGTGCTCGATGTCCGTGGCCGCCATCGAGCGAAGCGCCTCGAACGCGCCCATCGCCACCGGCAGGTTGGCGCTCGACAGGCGGCGGCGCAGCTCCGCCACCGCGCCCAGGCGGGTGAACGGGTTCTCCGCCGCGATCGCCGCCGCCAGGTCGGGTGGGGTCGGGGACGGCTTGATGCGGCGGCGCCTGCTCTTCGCCAGGTACAGCTCGCCCTGCATCTCGATGTCGCGGCTCGGTGTCTGCTTCGGGTTGCGCTCGCGGACGCGGTCGAACAGGTACTCGTACAGCTCGCCCAGCGCGATCCAGCCGTCCTCGTCGCGGTCCGCTTCACCCGTCCGCAGGCCCTCGACCAGCGCCGACGTGAACACCGACGGCTGGGCGGGCTCGTCCGAGGCCAGCCGGGCGCCTTCGAACGCGTACTCGATCGAGTTCGACGCCGTGATCACCGCGCGGCCGCGGCCGCCGCGGAAGCTGTCCAGGACGTTCGCGTCGCCCGACGAGCGGACCGCGACGCCCTGGCCGAACGCGCCGCCGTAGCAGCAGTCCAGCAGCAGCACGATGCTGCGCGAGCGGCTCTGGCGGATGCACTGCTGGACGAACTGCGCGGGCACCGCCGTCGAACGCAGGCGGTCCGGCCGCGTGTTGCGGGCCGCGAAGTACAGGCCGCCCGAGTCGTCTTTCAAGCCGTGGCAGGAAAAGTGCAGCAGCAGGACGTCGTCCGGGCGGCCCTCGGCGCACAGGTCCTCGATCTCCGCCTGGACCACGTGCGCGGTCTCGTTGCGGACCACGCGGACGTCGAAGTCGCTGATGGTCCGGTCGGCCAGCACGCCGGCGAGGGCGTCGGCGTCCGCCGCGGGTGAGCCCAGGCGCTGCAGACCCGCGTTGTCGTACTCGCCGTTCGCGACGATCAGCGCGCGCCTCCGCCCGGCCATACCACCAGGAGACGCCCGCTTCCGCCGCTACGGCAAGCAGCCGAACGGGCACACCTATTCGGCGCCGGACCCGAAAATCGTTTCCTGCCCCTTCAGGCAGACGACGGCGTCGAAAGCGGCCGCCACGTCCACCGGCACGGAAGCGTGCGCGTGCCGGATGCTCGCACCACCGGGACGCGGGACCACGCACGGCGCCTGGTCCGCGAGCAGCGCCTCGACGCTGTCGTCCGCGGGGTTCCCGAGGTCCTGCGGGAACATCCGGAACCCGAGCCGCCCGGCTTCGTCGGGTGCCAGGCCGGTCGTCGTGCCGGACACGGCCGTGAGCGCCAGCGCGAAGTACCGGTCGCCCAGTTCCGCGGCCAGGTGGGTGCCCGCCGACGGCGCCGTCATGCCGGGCATCGGCGAGAACGGCACGCGCTGGAGGTGTCCGTTGTGGAGCATCAGGACGATCTTCTCGCCCGGGTGGAGCCGCCGCATCAGCCGCACGGTGGCCGCCATGTACGTGTCCCGCGACGCGCTCTGCGGCTCGGGCGCGCGGCCGGCCATCAGCGCGTCCAGCTCGCGCAGGTAGAGGTCGACCCGCAGCGCCCCCTCGGCGTGGTGCACGGCGACGTCGCCGTAGGCCAGCGCCACCGCGTGTCCATAAAGGACAGTCAACGCCGCCGTCGCCGCGTCCCGCGCTTCGACACTCATTTCCTGGTACCGCGCGGGCGCGACGGCGCTGCTCACCGACGCGTAGGGCTCGCACGCCGAAATGGCCGCGTCCACAAGGGACACATTCGCCGGGTCCACGCGCAGGACGTGCTCGCGCAACGCCGTCAGCGAAGGCACCGGCGACCCCGCGGAACTCGGCACGTCGGCACCGAAGAACTTGACACCGCGGCCCCGCAGCCAGGTCAGCATCTCGTGCACCTCGGCCGAGTCGCCCAGGCCGAAAGTGAAGCCCGCCCGCGCGACGTCGGCGACGTCGCCCGGACCGCCGCGCAGCCACTCGTCGACGAGGTGCCCCTCCGGGAACCCGCCTTCGAACCCGAGGACGGTGAACCCGCACTCCTCGACGAGGTGGCGCAGCAGGCGGTCGCGCAGCGCGCCGAACTCGCGGATGTGATGGTTGTTCTCACCGATCGCGACGACCTCGGCGTCGCCGATGAGCTCGGCGACGGAGGCGACGGCGATGGACTCGGTTTCTGGCATACTGAGCACACTAACGCAACAGGAGTAGCAGTTGGCAACCGAGATTTCCGGCACGCGACGGCCGGGCGGCCGCACCGAGCGGACCCGCCTCGCCGCGCTGAACGCCACCCTGGAGCTGCTCGGGGAACGCGGGTACGCCGAACTGACCGTCGAGGCGGTCGCCGAGCGCTCCGGCGTGCACAAGACGACGCTGTACCGGCGGTGGGAGTCCGCCGAAGGCCTGGTCGCGGCCGCTTTGCTGCTGGGGACCGAGCAGGAGTGGACCGCGCCGGACACCGGTTCGCTCGAGGGCGACCTGCGCGAGGTCAACCTGGAGCTCGTCCACTACTTCACCTCGCCGGGCGAGCGCGAGCTCCCGACCGCGTCCATCTCGGCCGCGTTCCTCTCCGCCCGCGCCGCGGACGCCCTGCGCGAGTTCTACGTCGACCGCCACGCCCGGTCCGCCGCGATCGTCGAGCGGGCCGTCGGGCGCGGTGAAGTCCCGGCGGGCACCGACCCGGTCGAGGTCGTGCGGGTGGCCTGCGGGCCGGTCTTCTACCGCCTGTTCGTCTCGCGGGAAGGCGTGACGCCGAAGGACGCCGGAGTCGCCGCCGCGGCAGCCGCAGCGGCCGCGAAAGCCGGAGTCTTCACGGACGGCGGAACCGCACCACGTCCAAAGTGAGGTCGCCGAGCGTCTCGGTGGCGGTCTCGCCGTCGGCCCGCCAGCCGTGCCGGACGTAGAACGCCTTCGCCCGCTCGTTGGTCGCCAGCACCCACAGGACGGCGTTGCCGGACAGCTCCCCGAGCACGCGGTCGTGCAGCGCCCGGCCCAGGCCGCGGCCCCAGCACCGCGGCAGCAGGTAGAGCGCGTAGAGCTGGTCCGGCGCGAACGCGGCGAACCCCACGACCGTCCCCGCCTCTTCGACGACCAGCAGCCGCCCGCCGGCGGCGAGGCGCTCCGCCCAGGTGGCCGCCTGGTCACCGGCCGAGAGCCCCGCGAGGAAACCGTCCGGCAGCAAGCCCGCGTACGCGGCTCGCCACGACGCCACGTGGACCTCCCCGATCGCCGGGGCGTCGGCGACCGTGGCCCGGCGGATCAGCTCTTCTCCAGGTACTCCGCCCGGTCGACGTCGACGACGTCGTCGACCATCTGGGCCAGGCCGCGGTACTTCTTCAGCTCCGGATCCTTCTCGACGATCTCCTGCGCGCTCTGCCGCGACGCCGCGATGACGTCTTCGTCGCGCAGCAGCGACAGCAGCTTCAGCGTGGACCGCTTGCCCGACTGCGCCGCGCCGAGGATGTCGCCTTCGCGCCGCAGCTCCAGGTCCAGGCGGGACAGCTCGAAGCCGTCGGTGGTCGACTCGACCGCCGCCAGGCGCTCACGCGTCGCCGTGCCGTCGAGGGTCTCGGTGACCAGCAGGCACAGGCCCGGGACGCTGCCCCGGCCGACGCGGCCGCGCAGCTGGTGCAGCTGGCTGACGCCGAAGCGGTCGGCGTCCATGATCACCATCGCGGTCGCGTTCGGCACGTTCACGCCGACCTCGATGACCGTGGTCGCCACGAGGACGTCCAGCTTGGCCGCGGAGAACGCGCGCATCACCGCGTCCTTGTCGTCCGGGGGCATCCGGCCGTGCAGCACGCCGATCTTCAGGCCCTGCAGCGGGCCGTGCTCCAGCTCGGGCGCGACGTCGAGGACCGCGAGCGGCGGCCGCTTGTCGCTCTTGTCCGACGGCGGCTCGTCGCCGATCCGCGGGCACACGACGTACGCCTGGTGGCCCTTGCCGACCTCCTCGCGGACGCGCTGCCAGATCCGGTCGAACCAGGCGGGTTTTTCCGCGACCGGCACGACCGTGGTCGAGATCGGGGAGCGCCCGACCGGCATCTCGCGCAGCGCCGACACTTCCAGGTCGCCGTACACGGTCATCGCGACCGTGCGCGGGATCGGCGTCGCCGTCATGACGAGCACGTGCGGGCTGGTGTCGCCGGCGCCGCGGGTGCGCAGCGCGTCCCGCTGCTCGACGCCGAACCGGTGCTGCTCGTCGACCACGGCGAGGCCGAGGTCGGCGAACTCGACGTGGTCCTGGATCAGCGCGTGCGTGCCGACGACGATCCCGGCTTCGCCGCTGACGATCTCCAGCAGCGACTTCTTGCGTTCCTTCGCGCCCATCGACCCGGTCAGCAGCGTGACTTTCGTGGCGTTCTCCGCCGCGCCCAGCTCGCCCGCCTGGCCGAGGTCGCCGAGCATCTCCCGCAGCGAGCGCGCGTGCTGCGCGGCGAGGACCTCGGTCGGCGCCAGCATCGCGGCCTGCCGCCCGTTGTCGACGACCTGCAGCATCGCCCGCAACGCGACGACCGTCTTGCCCGAGCCGACCTCGCCCTGCAGCAGCCGGTTCATCGGGTGCTCGGACGCGAGGTCCGCGGCGATCTCGTCGCCGATGGCGCGCTGTCCCGCGGTCAGGTCGAACGGCAGCCGCTTGTCGAAGGCGTCCATCAGGCCGCCGCTGACGTGCGGGTTCGGCTTCGCCGGCCGCGAAACGGCCGAATGCCGCCGCTGCGCGAAGATCAGCTGGACGGCCATGGCCTCGTCCCACTTGAGCCGCTTTCTCGACGCCTCCAGGTGCGCCCAGTTCTCCGGGCGGTGGATGCCGTGCAGCGCGGTGTCGAGGTCGGACAGCCGGTGCAGCCGCCGCAGCTCGGCGGGCATCGGGTCGTCGTCGACCTCGAGGACGTCGAGGACCTGCCGCACGCACTTGGCGATCGACCACGTCGGCATGCCCTGCGCCGCCGGGTAGACCGGGATGATCGCGGCGAGGAAGTTGTCCATCGCCTCGGCTTCGTTCTCGGCGTCGAACAGCTCGTACTCGGGGTTGGTCAGCTGCAGGGTGTCGCGGAAGGCGGACACCTTGCCGGCGAACAGGCCGGTCTTGCCGGGGACGAGGTCCTTCTCCCGCCACGCCTGGTTGAAGAACGCGCAGGTGAGCCGGCGTTTCCCGTCGGTGATCACCATGTCGAGGATGGTGCCGTTGCGCGCCTTCATCCGGCGCTTGCTCACCTTTTCGACGCGCGCCAGCACGGTGGCGTGCTCGCCCAGCTCGAGGCCGGCGATGTCGGTGAGCTCGCCGCGCTCGGCGTAACGGCGCGGGTAGTGGCGCAGCAGGTCGCTGACCGTCTCGATGTCCAACGACGTGGCGAGCGCCTTCGCCGTCTTGGCGCCCAGCAGCAACGGCAGCTTGTCGCGCAGTCCGGCCATCTCGCTATTCGACTCCCATCAGCAGCACGGCGCCGGCCTGGCCGCTGGCGTAGCTGGTCAGCTCCACCTCGGGGTGTTCCACCCGCAGCTGCTCAGCCAGCTCATCGGCGACCCCGGGCGGCGCGGCGGCCCCGCTCAGCACCGTCACCAGCTCGCCGCCGAGCGCCAGCATGCGGTTCAGCACGTTCATCGCGGCGGCGACCAGGTTCGTCTCCGACGCGGGCGCCGGCTCGATCAGGACCACCTCGTCGTCGACCAGGCCCACGACGTCACCGGACTGGGCCCGGCCCACCCAGGTTAGCGACTCCTCCTGGGCGATCCGCAGTTCGCCACGCCTGGTCGCGGCCGCCGCTTCGGCCATCGCGACGACGTCGTCGTTCGTGCGGCGGCCGGCGTCGTGCACGGCGAGGGCGGCCAGCACCTGCACCGGCGACACGCAGGGGATGACGACGACGTCCCGGTCGGCGGCCACGGCGTGCCCGGCCGCGGTGTCGACCGCCGCGGTCAGCTCGACACTGCCCGGCAGCACCGTGACGTGCTGGCCGGCGGCCTCGTTGAGCAGGCTGATCATGTCTTCGACGCTCGGCGTCTCGCCCTCGGGCACGGCGAGCACCGGGATGCTCTCGGCGCGCAGCAGCTCGGCCAGCGCGCCACCGTGCACGACGGCGACGACCGTGCGGTCGATCCCGCCGCCGGGTTCGATCGGCGTCGGCGTGAGCAGCGGTTCGACCCGGATCTTGCGCGGGCGGCCGAGCGTCAGGCCGGCCTCGATCGCGGCGCCGATGTCGGCGCAGTGGACGTGCACGGCGTGGCTGCCCGAGCCGTCGCCGGCGACGGTGACGCTGTCGCCGAGGCCGCTCAGCTCCTTGCGCAGGGTCGGCAGGCTCGCCTCGTCGACGCCGTCGAGGAGGTACATGACCTCCCAGGCGTAGGCCTCGGCGTGCGGGACGGCGTGCACTTCGAGGGCGTGCTCCTGCTCGATGGGGGCGCCGGTGAGCACGCCGACCAGCGCGTCGAGCACCGCGACGAGCCCGCGCGCGCCGGCGTCGACCACCCCGGCCCTGGCCAGCGCGGGCAGCTGCTCCGGCGTCTTCTCGAGGGCGTGCGCGGCTTCCTCCGCGGCCTTCCGCGCGACTTCGCCGAGCGTGCTCGTGTCGCCGCGCACGGCGAGGGCGACGGCGTGCAGCACGGTGAGGATGGTCCCGGCGACCGGCCGGCTGACGGCGCCGGTGGCGACCTCGTCGGCGTGACCCAGCGCGTTCGCCAGCCACGCGCCGTCCAGCTCGCCCTCGGCGCGGTCCGCGAGCCCGCGCACGACCTGGGAGAGGATGACGCCGGAGTTGCCCTTGGCCGAGGCGACCGCGCCCCGCGCGAGAATCCTCAGCGCTTCGGCGGCGTCCGCCGGGCTTGCTTCCGCCAGTTCACCGGCCGCGCCGCGCATCGTGAAGAGCATGTTGGAGCCGGTGTCGGAGTCGGCGACGGGGTAGACGTTGATGCCGTCGATCGCCGGCCGCAGGGTCGCCAGGCTGCGCACGCACCCCGCGGCCCAGGCCGCCACCGCCGCCGCGTCCAGCACCCGCACCCCGTAACCTCCTACCTGGTCCCGGGCAGCGTATCGACCCGGTGCTCGGGGCCGGGAACGCAGTAGTTACTATGGTCGAGTTGCCCAGTGCATCTGGGCTCATTTCTATGACCCAGATCCAAAGGAGTTCGACGTGGCTGCCGTGTGCGACGTCTGTGGCAAGGGACCCGGCTTCGGCAAGTCGGTCTCGCACTCCCACCGCCGTACCAACCGCCGGTGGAACCCGAACATCCAGACCGTCCACGCCAAGGTGGGTGTGTCCCAGCGCAAGCGCCTGAACGTGTGCACCTCCTGCATCAAGGCGGGCAAGGTCGTTCGAGGCTGACGCCGCAGAGAAGTTTGGGATGGCGGGTGCTCTCCGGAGCACCCGCCATTTTCATGCCCGGCGCCCGACGACGTGAATGACTCATTCATGTCGCCTGGCGACATGAATGAGTCATTCACTACATGCGGCCGCCTACTTCAGGAAGCCGGTCAGCAGGTCCTTCAGGGTTTCCGGGTACTGGAGCACGCCGTGGTCCTGGCCTTCCAGGGTTTCGTGACGGGCTCCCGGGACCGCCTCGGCCGCCGCGCGGGCGCCTGCCTGGAGTGCCTCGTCGCTCGCGCCGCCGCCGATCACCAGCGTCGGGATCGAAATCCGCGCCAGCGAGCCGCGCGGGTGGGCGCCCGGGCCGCAGATCGTCAGGTCGTACGGCAGCGTGTGCGCCAGGGCCGTGAACCAGCCCCACACCGGCGCCTGCTTCATCCCCTCGATCATCTCCGCCGGCGTGCCCGCGACCTGCAGAAACGTCGCCACCGCGGCGTCCCGGTCGCCCGCCGCGAGCTGGGCCCGCACCTCGTCGACGACGTCGCCGCGCGGGTGCTCGTCCGTCGCGTACGGCGGCTCGTACGCCACCACGCGCTCGATCCCGATCCCTGCCGCGGCCGCTTCCAGGGCCAGGACCGCGCCCGACGAGTGGCCGAACACCGACGCCGTGCCGCCGACGTGGGCGATCAGCGCCGCGAGGTCCTCGATCTCCCGCTCCATCGCGTACGGCGCGGTGTCTCCGGAATCGCCGCGCCCGCGGCGGTCGTAGACGATCGTGGTGAAGTCGTCGGACAGGACCTCCGCCAGGCCGACCACGGTCGTGCGGTCGTTGAACGCGCCGCCCACCAGGATCACCGGCGCGCCCGAGCCGCGCTGCTCGAAGAAGATCGACGTGCCGTCGGCCGAAGTGACGTTCATGGTGTGTCCTCCAAGGTTCGTTTACCCCTGGTCGGAGCCGTCACCCGGATCCGGACACCGGTCCTCAGGGAAGTTTCCAGTCGACGGGCGCCGCGCCCTGCTGCTCCAGCATCTGGTTGGCCCGGCTGAACGGCCTCGACCCGAAGAAGCCGTTGTGCGCCGAGAGGGGGCTGGGGTGTGCCGACTCGATGCACGGGACGTCGCCCAGCATCGGCCGCAGGTTGCGCGCGTTGCGGCCCCACAAGATCGCCACCATCGGCTCCGAGCGTGCCGCCAGGGCCTTGATCGCCTGCTCGGTGACCGCTTCCCAGCCCTTGCCCTGGTGCGAGTTCGACTTCCCGGGCTGCACGGTCAGCGACCGGTTGAGGAGCAGGACGCCCTGCTCGGCCCACGGCGTCAGGTCGCCGTTGGACGGCAGCGGGTGGCCGAGGTCGTCGGCGTACTCCTTGTAGATGTTGACCAGGCTCTTCGGGATCGGCCGGACGTCCGGCGCCACCGAGAAGCTCAAGCCGACCGCGTGCCCGGGCGTCGGGTACGGGTCCTGGCCGACGATCAGCACGCGCACGTCGTGGAACGGCTGCTTGAACGCCCGCAGCACGTGTTCACCCGCCGGCAGGTACGTCCGGCCCGCGGCGATCTCCGCGCGGAGGAACTCCCCCATCGCGGCGACCTGCGGCGCCACCGGTTCCAGGGCCTCGGCCCAGCCTGCCTCGACGATGTCCTGCAGCGGTCGTGCGGTCACGGCGCGCAAGCCTACCGGGCGTGGCCGACGTCACCCGAGCGGGTCGAGCCGCCGCAGCTCGGTCCGGAACCGCTTCCCGCGCTCGACGTAGGAATCCACCACCATCGCGATGCTCTCCGGCCCGAACGACTTGTTCTCCCGCACCTTCGCCGGCACGCCCAGCGCGATCTCGCCGGTCTTCACGTGCGAGCCGTAGGAGAGCACCGCGCCCGCGCCGACCATGCCGCCGTCCTCGATCACCGAGCCGTTCAGCACCACCGAACCGGACGCGATCAGGCAGCCGGTGCCGATCGTCGCGCCTTCGACGTGCACCGCGTGCCCGATCGCCGACGACGGCCCGAGGATCGTCGGGTGCCGCTCGGTGCAGTGCAGGACGCAGCCGTCCTGGACGTTGGAGCGCTCGCCGATCTCGATGTAGCCGTGGTCGCCGCGCAGGACCGTCTGCGGCCACACGGACGCGTGCGCGCCGATCCGGACGTCGCCGATCACCGTCGCGTCCGGGTGGACGTAGGCGTCGGGGTGGATCGTCGGCTCGAGCGAACCGAGTGCGTAGATCGGCATGCCGCCTCCGGGTGACTGCGGTTTCACGTGTTCTGCGATTGGATCACGGCATCGCCGTGAAGCCGAAAACCAGCCCGCTCGTGCTCCTCCTCGTCGTGCTGACGTGGCTGCTCAGCCTGCCCGTCGCGACCCCGGCGCTGGCGAACGGCCTGGCCGCGACGCCGCCGATGGGCTGGAACAGCTGGAACCAGGTCCGCTGCTACGACCTCACCGAGGACGTCGTGCGCAAGGCGGCCGACGCGCTCGCCGACACCGGCCTGCGTGACGCCGGCTACAAGTACGTCGTCGTCGACGACTGCTGGCAGGCGCCAGCGCGCGCCTCCGACGGGTCGCTACAGCCCGATCCGAAGCGGTTCCCGCACGGCATCGCCGACCTCGCCGACTACGTGCACTCGCGCGGCCTGTTCTTCGGCATCTACGCCGTGCCCGGCAGCCGGACGTGCGCGATGGCCAATGACGCCTACCCCGCCTCCGGCATCGGCTCGCTCGGCCACGAACGCCAGGACGCGGAGACCTTCGGCCGCTGGGGCGTCGACTACCTCAAGTACGACTGGTGCAACGCCGACACCGTCGACGGCCTCGACCGGAAAGCGGCGTTCGAGAAGATGCGCGACGAGCTGGCCGCGCTGCCCCGCCCGATCGTCTACGCGATCTCCGAATACGGCGTCTCGAGCCCGTGGACCTGGGCGCGGCCGGTGGCGAACCTGTGGCGGACGACCAACGACCTGGTCGCGACCTGGGACTCGGTGCTCGCGACGATCGACCAGCAGGCCGCCGTCGCCGTGCACAGCGGCTCCCCCGGCGGCTGGAACGACCCGGACATGCTGCAGGTCGGCAACGGCAGCCTCACCGCCGACGAGGCCCGCGCGCACTTCAGCGTCTGGGCCGTGCTGAACGCGCCGCTGTTCGCCGGCACCGACCCGGCGAAGCTGGGTGACGCGGATCTCACGACGCTCGCCAACCCCGAGGCGATCGCGGTCGACCAGGACTTCGCGGGCGGCCAGGGGCGGCGGCTCGACGCGGGCCCGGGCTACCAGGTGTGGGGAAAACCCTTGTCCGGCGGCGGTTTCGCGGTGGTGCTGCTCAACACCGGCAGCACCACCGCGACCGTCTCCGCCGACGTCCCGGGCACGTGGACCGTCCGGGACCTGTGGGCCCACCAGGACACCGGCACCGGGGTTTCCGCCACGCTGCGGCCGCACGCGGCGGCCTTCCTCAAGCTCACACCGAGGTGAGGTCCTTGCCGAAGCACCGGCTTTCGGGCTCGTTCTTGTACACGCCGAAGTTCGGGATCTCGGCGTAGCCCGACGAGGTGTAGAGCGCGATGGCCTCGGGCTGCTTGGTCCCGGTCTCCAGGACCGCGCGCTTGCGGCCGCACAGCGCCGCCGTGCGCTCCAGCTCGGACAGGATCATCCGCGCGAACCCGCGGCCGCGGGCGGAGTCGGCGACGTACATCCGCTTGAACTCGGCGTCGCCGTCCTGGAAGTCCGGCGCGGGACCGTCGTGGGCGCGCCACGCACCGCACGCGACCGCTGCCTCACCTTGGTAGCCGACGAGGAAGACGCCCTGCGGCGGGTCGAAGTCCGCCGGGCTCATCGGGGTCACGTCCTCGTCGCCGTAGCGCTCGACGTACACCTGCTGCACCGCGGCCATGAGCTTGGCCGCGTCGGGGTGGTCGTAGGGGACCGGAACGATTCTCACGCTTTCCGAGCCTAGATCAGCGCCAGTGGGTCCAGCCGCCTTCTCGCGAAAACGGTTTCCCGTCCACGGTGATCCCCGAGTCCGCCATCGTGACGACGCCGATGGTGCGCCAGCCCTCGGGCAGCTCGGTGAAGGGCGGGAAGGTGGCCGCCAGCGCGTGATCCTCCCCACCCGTGAGCACCCAGTCCAAGGGATCCGCACCCAGCGCGGCGCCGACTTCGGTGAGCCGGCCCGGGACGTCGAGGTCGGCGGTGCGGACGTCGATGCCGACCCCGGAGGCCTCGCCGATGTGGCCGAGGTCGGCGAGCAGGCCGTCGGAGATGTCGATCATCGCCGTGGCCCCCGCGAGGGCGGCCTGCGGTCCGGCTTCGTAGGGCGGTTCCGGGCAGCGCTGGGCGTTGACGACGCCGACCGGGGACCGGAACCCGCGGCCGAGCACGGCCAGGCCGGCGGCGGCCCAGCCGAG
>NZ_JAAGNB010000535.1:0-15798 GCF_010550475.1 Amycolatopsis sp. SID8362 | reverse complement strand
GGGCGTCGCCCCGATGGGCTGGCTGCGGCTGGCCGTGGCGACCCGCGTCCACCTGCCCGCGGGTTCGGGCGAGGCGGCGACCGAGCTGGTCCGCGAAGCCGTGGCGAGCACCGAACGGCACGGTCTCCCGGCGGTCACCGCGCGGCTGTGGTTGGAGCTGGCGCAGCTGGAGGAGCGGTTCGGCCGGGCCGAGGAGGCCATCGCGTGCCTGTACCGCTCGCGGGCGGCCGAACAGCTGCACGCACGGGCCCGGCGGCAGGCGTGCAGCGTGCTGGCCGGCGAGTTCGGGACCGGCGAGCCGGCTTCGGTGGATCTTGACGAGGTGCTGAAGGCGGTGCCTTCGCGGCCGGTTCCGGTGGCCGAGCCGTCGGCTCCGGCGCCTGCCTGGTCGTTCGGGTCTTCCGGGTCGTCTGAGGCTTCTGGGCGTGAGGAGAAGGCGCCCGCGTGGTCGTTCGAACGGCCCCGGGTGACGGCGGACGCGGCCGAGACGATGGTGATGCCGGCGATCCGTGACGAGCCCGCGTCGGCCAGCCCGGAGCCGGTTGTGGTGGAGCGGCGGCCGGAGCCGGCGGCGTCCCGTGTCGAGCCGATCGAGGTGCGGTCGGCGGAGTCGCGGCCTGTGGTGCGCGTGGTCCCCAAGCGGGGGCGTGAGACGGCGGAGGTTCGGACGGCGGGGGAGCGCGAGCCCGAGTTCCAGCCGGCGCGGCGCGAGCGGGCCGAGGCGCGCGTCGAGCGTGTCGAGGTTCGGCCCGAGCCTGTCGAAGTGCGGGCGGAGCCGGTCCCTGTCGAAGCACGGGTCGAGCCGGTGCAGGTGCGGCGCGAGCGGGCCGAGGTGCAGTCCGAGCCGGTGCGGGGGGCGGAGTCGGTCGGGGGTGTGCGTCGGTCGGAGTCGCCGCGTGTTGAGCGTGGGCGTGAGGCGGAGGTGCGGCCGGAGCCGGTCGAGGTGCGGCGCGAGCGGGCCGAGGTGCAGTCCGAGCCGGTGCGGGGAGCGGCGTCGGCTGAGGGTGCGCGATGGTCGGAGTCCTCGCGTGTTGAGCGTGGGCGTGAGGTCGAGGTGCGGCCGGAGCCGGTCGAGGCGCAGTCCGAATCGGTGCGGGGAGCGGCGTCGGTTGAGGGTGGGCATCGGTCGGAGTCCTCGCGGGTCGAGCGTGGGCATGAGGCGGAGGTGCGGCCGGAGCCGGTCGAGAGTGAGCGGGCGGGGCGTCGGTCCGAGTCCGTGCAGACCGGAAGTGGCCATGAAGCGGAGCGCCGCCGCGAGGCCGAGCCCGCGACGGGCGGGAAGCCGAAGTTCTCCTGGGCGGCGCTGGCCGAAGCCCGGCTGAAGGAGACCGCTGCCGAGCGGGAGTCGGCGCCGACGCGCGTCACGCCCGCGTTGCCGCTTGCTCCGGAGCCTGCTGCCGAGAGGGAGCCCGAGCCGCGGTCGCGCCGGGAGCCGCAGCCGTCGACGCGGCACGACTCCGAACACGGGTCCGTCGCCGCGCGGTCGGTGCTGGACCGCCTGGGCATTTCTTCGTCCGGGGGTGCCGGGGGCCGTCGCCGTGCGGAGGACGCCGACGGCGCCCGCGCCGACGAACGTCCCGAGCCGCAACTCGCGCCGCCGCCGCGTCCGGAGGACCAGCCGCCGTCCGCGCCGGACTACCGGGACGAAGCCGAGCCCTGGCTGCCGCGGCTGCGGATGCCCCCGTCGCTGGAGCCGATGGAGGACTTCGGCCACTGGACCCCGGCGACGGCGCCGTTCCCGGAGAGCTACGCCCGCGCCATCGCGGAGGACGAGCCACCCCCGGACGCCGGCCTCGCCGACCTCCTCGCCCGGGCGTTGGCCGAACACCAGGCGGGCACCGCGAGCGCGGCCGCGCTGGTGAAGCAGCTGGGCTCCGAGGACACGGGCCGCAGAAACGGCCACGGCCGCAACGGCCACGGTGCCGAGGTCTCGGACTCCCGCCGCCACGGCTCGGGGGACTAGCCGCCCCCGCCGCTGCGGTTCGGGCGACTGGCTGCTTCCGCGGCTGCGGTTCGGGGGACTGGTTGCTCCCGCCACAGCGTGCTCGGGCGGCTGACCTTGCCCGGCCGCCGCAGCTCGGGCGCCTGATCCCGCCTGGCCGCCTCCGCGCCGCGGCAGCGATGTCATGAATGACTCATTCATGTCGTCAGATGTCATGAATGAGTCATTCATGACATCCGGCAAGCAGCGGGAGCGTTCCGCCGATCCCCGTCCGGGGCGCCGAGACGTCCCGTTCCGTCGCCGACCTGCCCCACCCCCACCACCACGGCAACCGGCTCCGCCAAGCGTCGCCGACCGGCCGACAACGTTCGCCGAGCGGTGCCGCACCCCGGCAGCTGAACCGATCACGTTCGACGCCGACCCGCAGACCACCCTCCAGCATGGCTGGTCAGCGCCGCGCGAGCCCCTTGGACACAACCCGTCGGTAGCTTTACCGATACCGCGAATCCGCTGGCCCGAAAGGGTTTTTCCGCTCGGACCAACCTCCGGGTCTTCGTGTGGCACCGCGGCCCGGCGCATTAGTGTGGGGTGGGTCCGGCTCAACGACGAGCCGGCGCGGTGCCACCTCACGCAAACTGGAGAGTTGTCTCAAATGAGCTCGACCGGAGTCTCGTCCCCATCCGGAACCGGCGCGGAAACCGAACCCGAGTTCGGCCAGCGCGCCCCGGCCAGCCCGGAGCAGATCAGGGACGACCTGATCGACGCCGCCGCGGGGCTGGCGCCGGAGATCGGTGAGCTCATCCGGCTGTACTACCGGCACATCCCGGCCGAGGAGATCGTCGGCGACGAGGCCGTGAACCTCGTCGGCGCGGTGCGCTCGCACCTGCAGCTGGCGAAGCACCGGATGCCCGGCCGCCCGGCCGTGCGGCTGCTGAACCCGACCGTCGCCGAGGACGGGTGGGCTCGCGAAGCGACCGTCGTGCAGGTCGTCACCGACGACATGCCGTACCTGGTCGACTCGATCGCCGCCGAGTTCGCGCGCGACGGGGTGCAGGTTCAGCGGATCGTCCACCCGATCGTCGTCGTCACCCGCGATCTGACCGGTGAGCTGCAGGAAGTCCACCCCGACGCGGACCCGGGCGAGCCGCCCGCGAACTCGGCCGCCGAGTCGTGGATGTACATCGAGATCGACTTCGTCACCGACCGCAACCGCGCGCGCGAGCTCGACAACCGGCTCTCCAGCGTGCTGGGCGACGTCCGCGAGGTCGTCGAGGACGCCGAGAAGATGGCCCAGACGGCCTGCGACCTGGCGAGTGAGCTGGAGACCGACCCGCCGAAGCTGCCCCAGGCCGAGGTCGCCGAGGGCGCGCGGCTGCTGCGCTGGCTGGCCGACGGCCACTTCACCTTCCTCGGCTACCGCCGCTACGAGCTGGTCGACAACCCGCACCCCGAATCGGACGACCCCGCCCTGCGCGCGGTCCTGGCGTCCGGTCTCGGCGTGCTGCGCCAGGACAGCCTCGCCGCCCGCGGCCTCACCGCCGGCCCGGACACCGCCGCCACCGCGCTCGCGCCGACATTGCTGGTGCTGACCCAGGCGAGCGCGCCCTCGACCGTGCACCGGCCGGTCTACCCCTACTACGTCGGCGTGAAGACCTTCGACGCCGACGGCACCGTCACCGGCGAGCACCGCTTCCTCGGCATGTTCACCACCACGGCGCTGCACGAGAACGTTCTCGACATCCCGGTGGTGTGCAAGCGGGTCCGCGAGGTCATCCACCGCGCCGGCTTCCCGATGGAGTCCTTCTCCGGCCAGCGGATGCTCGAAGTTCTCCAGAACTGGCCGCGCGCCGACCTGTTCTCCGCCGACACCGACTCCCTCTACGCGACGACGACCGGCGCGATCACGCTGTCGGACCGCCGACGGCTGCGGCTGTTCCTGCGCCGCGACCCGTACGGCCGCTTCTACTCCTGCCTCGTCTACCTCCCGCAGGACCGCTACACCACGCGGTCGCGGCTGGCCATGCAGGAAGTCCTGCTCGAAGAGCTCGAAGGCACCCAGCTCGAGTACAGCGCCCGGATCGGGGAAACCGTGCTGGCGCAGGTGCACTTCATGGTCCACACCGATCCCGCGCGCCGCCTGGAGCCGGACACGCAGCGGATCCAGGAGCGGCTCAACGCCGCGGTCCGCAGCTGGGACGACCGGATGGTCGAGGCGGTGCTCGACGAGCGCCGCGAGCGGTCTGACGGCGGGGTCGCGGTCGGGATCGTCGGCGAGGAGTCGGCGACCGAGCAGGGCCAGCGCTACGCGGGCGTCTTCCCCGAGGGCTACAAGGAGGACTTCACCGCCGAAGAGGCGCTGGGCGACCTCCGCGCCCTCGACTCGCTGACCGACGAGGGCGACCTCGCACTGTCGTTCTACCTGCCGGCGGACGCCGAGCCCGGCGAGCGGCGCTTCAAGCTCTACCTGCGCGGCGAGGGCGTGACGCTGTCCAAGGTGCTGCCGGTGCTGCAGGCGATGGGCGTCGAGGTCGTCGACGAGCGGCCGTACGAGCTGCACCGCGAGGACGGCGGCGCGTGCTGGATCTACGACTTCGGCCTGCGCATCGATCAGAAGGTGATCGCCAAGAGCGACGCCGGGGCGATCACCGAGCTGCGCGACCGCTTCCAGGACGCCTTCGAGGCCGCGTGGCGGGGCGACGCCGAGGTCGACGGCCTCAACGGGCTCGTCCTGCGGGCCGGGCTCACCTGGCGCCAGGTGGCCGTGCTGCGCGCGTACTCGCGGTACCTGCGCCAGGCCGGCAGCGCGTTCTCCCAGGACTACATCCAGAACACGCTGCTGAACCACACCCAGGTCGCCACGAAGCTGCTGCGGCTGTTCGAGGCCCGCTTCGACCCGAAGCTGGGCGAGACCGACCGCGAATCGGCCACCGAAGCGCTGGCGAGCGAGCTCGGCTCGATGATCGACGAGGTCACCAGCCTCGACGAGGACCGGATCCTGCGCCGCCTGATGGCGGTCATCCGGGCCACCCTGCGGACGAACTACCACGTCACCGATGCCGCCGGGAAGCCGCGGCCGTACCTGGCGATCAAGCTCGACCCGGCCGGCGTGCCCGAGCTGCCCGAGCCGCGGCCGAAGTTCGAGATCTTCGTGTACTCGCCGCGCGTCGAGGGCGTGCACCTGCGCTTCGGCGAGGTCGCGCGCGGCGGCCTGCGCTGGTCGGACCGGCGGGAGGACTTCCGCACCGAGATCCTCGGCCTGGTCAAGGCGCAGGCGGTGAAGAACGCGGTGATCGTGCCGGTCGGCGCGAAGGGCGGCTTCGTCGTGAAGATGCCGCCTGCCGTCACCGGCGACGCGAGCATCGACCGCGACGCCCAGCTCAACGAGGGCATCGCCTGCTACCGCATGTTCATCTCCGGCCTGCTCGACCTGACCGACAACCGGATCGAGGGCAAGACCGTGCCCGCGCCGGGCGTCGTCCGGCACGACGCCGACGACTCCTACCTGGTGGTCGCGGCCGACAAGGGCACCGCGAAGTTCTCCGACATCGCGAACGAGGTCTCTGCGCAGTACGGCTTCTGGCTGGGTGACGCGTTCGCCTCGGGCGGCTCGGTCGGCTACGACCACAAGGCCATGGGCATCACGGCGAAGGGTGCCTGGGAGAGCGTCAAGCGGCACTTCCGCGAGCTGGGCAAGGACACCCAGACCGAGGACTTCACCGTCGTCGGCATCGGCGACATGATGGGCGACGTCTTCGGCAACGGCATGTTGCTGTCCGAGCACATCCGCCTGGTCGCGGCGTTCAACCACATGCACGTCTTCCTCGACCCGGACCCGGACGCCGCCGCGACGTTCGCCGAGCGGCGCCGGCTGTTCGACCTCCCGCGCAGCTCGTGGGACGACTACGACCGCTCGCTGATCAGCGAGGGGGGCGGGATCTACCCGCGCACGGCGAAGTCGATCCCGATCAGCCCGCAGGTCCGCACGGCCCTCGGCCTCGACGAGGGCGTCACTGCGCTGGCGCCGATGGACCTGATCCAGGCGATCCTGCTGGCGCCGGTGGAGCTGCTGTGGAACGGCGGCATCGGCACCTACGTCAAGGCCGAGACCGAAAGCCACGCCGCGGCCGGCGACAAGGCCAACGACGCCATCCGCGTCGACGGCAAGCAGCTGCGCGTCAAGGTGTTCGGCGAAGGCGGCAACCTGGGCCTCACCCAGCTCGGCCGGATCGAGTTCGCGCGCAACGGCGGCAAGATCAACACCGACGCGCTGGACAACTCGGCCGGCGTCGACTGCTCGGACCACGAGGTCAACATCAAGATCCTGCTCGACCACCTGGTGCAGACCGGGAAGCTCGAGGAGGCCCAGCGCAACGAGCTGCTGGCGGAGATGACCGACGAGGTCGGCGCGCTGGTGCTGGCGGACAACTACCGGCAGAACGCCGTCCTGGGCGTCAGCCGGGCGCACGCCGCGCCGATGCTTTCGGTGCACCAGCGGCAGGTCCAGGCGCTGGTGGCCGCGGGCGCGTTCGACCGGAAACTCGAGGCGCTGCCGAGCAACTCGGAGTTCCGCGAGCTGGAGAAGGCGGGCAAGGGCCTGACGTCGCCGGAGCTGGCGACGCTGCTGGCCCACGTCAAGCTGGAGCTGAAGGGCGAGCTGCTGGCCAGCGACCTGCCCGACTCGAAGGTGTTCGCGGCCCGGCTGCCCGAGTACTTCCCGGAGCCGCTGCGCGAGCGGTTCCCGGACGCCATCGGCGAACACCCGCTGAAGCGCCAGATCATCACCACGCTGGTCGCCAACGAGGTGGTCGACGGCGGCGGCATCTCCTTCGTCTACCGGCTGATGGAGGAGATGAACGCGACCGCGACCGACGCGGTGCGCGCGTACGCCGTGGTGACGCAGGTGTTCGACCTGCCGTCGCTGTGGGCGGAGATCGACGCGCTGGACAACGTCGTGCACACCGACGTCGCCGACGCGATGGTGCTGGAGACGCGGCGGCTGCTCGACCGGGCCGCGCGCTGGTTCCTCACCAACCGGCCGCAGCCGCTGGCGCTGCTGTCGGAGATCAAGCGCTTCGGCCGCGTGCTCGGCGACCTGGTCCCGAAGATCGGCGACCTGCTGCGCGGCCGCGAGGCCGAGTCGGTGCAGAAGCACGTCGACGAGCTGATCGCCGCGAAGGTGCCCGAGGGGCTGGCCCGCCGCGTGTCGCTGCTGCTGCACACCTACGGCCTGCTCGACGTCACCGAGGTGGCCGAGCTCGCCGAGCAGCAGATCGGCGTGGACGCCACGCACAGCCCGGCCGAGACGGCGGAGCTGTACTACGCGCTTTCGGACCACTTGGACATCGACAAGATGCTCACCGAGATCAGCGCGCTGGAACGCGGCAACCGCTGGCACGCCCTCGCCCGGCTCTCGCTGCGCGACGACGTCTACGGCTCGCTGCGGGCGATCACGCTGGACGCGTTGCGGCACAGCGATCCCGGCTCGTCCGGGGACGCCAAGATCGCCCAGTGGGAGAAGACGAACTCCTCGCGCCTGCAGCGCGCGCGGGTCGCGCTGGAGGAGATCCACAACTCCGGCCGGCTCGACCTCGCGACGCTTTCGGTGGCGGCCCGGCAGATCCGGAGCACGGTGCGGTGACCTACGTTTCGCACGTCCGCCCGCGCTGGACGGACATGGACGTCTACGGCCACATCAACCACGCGAAGATGGTGACGCTGCTCGAAGAGGCGCGGATCCCGCTGCTGTTCGAGGGTGCCGTCGAGGCGGGGCTCGACCAGCTGCCGAAGGGCATCGTCGTGGTCAAGCTGGAGGTGGCCTACAAGGCGCCGATCGTGGTCTCCGGTCAGCAGCTGCGCGTCGACATCGACCTGACGGAACTCCGGGCGGCCAGCTTCACGCTGGCCTACCGCGTGCACACCGGGCCGGCCGGAACCGACCCGGTGGCGGTCACCGCGGAGACGGTGCTGGCGCCGTACGACACGGTCGCGCTGCGGCCGCGTAGGCTCAGCCCGCCCGAGTCGGAGTTTCTGAAGCAGGGGTTCGCGGATGCCTGAGTTGTTCGTGCCGGACGCGGCGGACCGGGAGACCCTCGGCGCCTTCGTCGCCCGCGCGGTCCGGCTGGACGGTCAGACGGCCGTCCGGCTGCGGCAGCGCGGCGACGGCGTGGTCGAGGCCTGGACGGCGACGCCGTTCGAGTGCTTCGCGACGCGCGCGGTGGCCGGGGACGTCACCCCCGGCGACGTCACGGTGTCCGGCAACGAGCTGCTCGCCGCGCTGACCGTGGCCGGCGGCCCGCGGATGGACCCGGGCCCGGCCCGTGACCTGCTGTGGCACGGCGAACTGCCGCCGTCCGGCCGCTGGCCGCTGGTCGACGAGCTGCCGGCGCGGGTCGTCGCGGAGCTGGCCGACCGGGGCGTGACCCTGGCCAGGGACAACGCCGGTCCGCACGGCAACCCGCCGGCGTCGCTGATGGACCAGGCCGTGCTGACCGTGTCCGGCGAAGCGACCGAGGTCAAGGTCCAGATGCGCTGCCTGTTCGCGATGTCGGGCATGGGTTTCGTGGACTCGGACCTGACCGAGGACGTCGTCCGCGTGTCGGCGACGGACTCGTGGCTGCGGCTGGACGCGCGCTACGGCGCGATCGTCCGGCGCCGCCACGCGCTGCTGCCGCTGCTGTTCTGACGGATTCCTTACGACTGCCACCGTCCGGGCCGGGCGGTGGCAGTCTGGAGTCATGAAGCCGGACGACGACCCGACCGCGGACTTCCTCGACGCCGTGCGCGCCGAGGAGACGCCGTGGCGGCAGGACCGTCCGGTGGGCGAGCTGGCGCCGGAGCGCGCCGAAAGACCTGAGAGGTGGGGCCGCACGCGTGCGGCGGGCCGGGCGGCCGCCCAGGCGGCGCCCTACCTCCAGGCCGCCGCGCTGGTGGCGTGGCTGGCCAGTGGCGCCTTCGACGACGGTTCGGGCGACCAGAGCGGCTAGCGGTCAGCCCCGCTCGTACCGGGTCATGCTCACCCCGCCGGGCAACGTCCGCGTCTCCACCAGGTTCAGCTTCACCCAGCTGTCGAGCGCGGTGAAGAACGGCGCGCCGCCGCCCAGGATTACGGGGTGCGTGACGATCTCGTACTCGTCGACCAGCCCGGCCCGCATGGCCGCCGCGGCCAGCGTCGGACCGCCGACCCGCATCGGCCCGCCGTCGCCCGCCTTGAGCCGGGTGATCTCGGCGATCGCGTCGCCGGTCGCGACGCGGGTGTTCCAGCGGGTCTCGTCGACCTTCGTCGAGGTGAACAGCACTTTGGGCGTGTCCCGCCAGTTCCGCGCGAACGCGATCTCCGCCGGCGTGGCGCCCGGCAGCTCGTCGGCGGTCGGCCAGTGGGAACCCATCGTTTCCCACAGCTTTCGCCCGTACAGGAAGAGGTCGATCGCCTGCTCCCGCTCGAGCCACCACTCGAACAGCTCATCACTCGGCTCGCTCCAGCCGAGGTCGCCGTCGGGCGCGGTGATGTAGCCGTCCAGGCTCAGGTTCATCCCGTAGACCAGTTTCCGCACGGCAGCTCCCTCAGATCAGCCAGGCGGCCGAATCCGCCGGCAGCTTCCCGTCCACCAGCGGGCTGCTCGACAGCAGCACCTCACCCGGCGGCAACGCTATCGGGCTCGCGGACGTGTTGAGCGCGCACACCAGCCCGCCGCCGCGGCGCCGGAACGCGAAGCAGCCCGCGGGCGCGCCGTACCACTCCAGCTCGTCGCCGCCGAACGCCGGATGGGTCTTCCGCAGCTCGATCGCCTGGCGGTACAGGGAAAGCGTCGAGTCCTCGTCCTCGATCTGCTTCTCCACCGTCAGCCCGGCCCACTCCACCGGCATCGGCAGCCACGTGCGCGGGTTGCGCGAGAACCCGAACGGCGGGAGGTCGCCCTCCCACGGCAGCGGCACGCGCGAGACGTCGCGGCCGAACTCGGCGCCGCTCGTCTTCGCGCGCGGGTCGGCCATGTCGGCCGGGGCCAGCTCGACGTTCGCCAGGCCCAGCTCCTCGCCGTTGTACAGGTAGACCGTGCCGGGCAGAGCCAGCTCGACCAGCGCCATCGCCCGCGCGCGCCGGACCCCGGCCTCGCCGCCGCCGTAGCGGCTGACCTGGCGCCAGACGTCGTGGTTGCCCAGCGTCCAGGTCGCGGGGGCGCCGACCTTCGCCGGGACGGTCAGGGAGCGCTCGATGGCCGTGCGCATCGCGTCGGCGTCGAAGTGGGTCAGCACCAGCCGGAAGTTGAACGCCAGGTGCAGCTCGTCGGGCCGCAGGTAACGGGAGAGGCGCTCCTCGTCGGTCACCCAGATCTCGCCGACCGCCATCGCGTCCGGGAACTCGTCGAGCACCTTGCGGATCATCTGGTGGATCTCGTGGACGCCGTCGTTGTCCCAGCGCGGGTCGTAGTAGTGGCTGGGCCCGAGCGCGTCGGCGCGCGGGTCCATGTCCGGCAGGCCGGGCGGCTTCGCCATGCCGTGCGCGACGTCGACGCGGAAGCCGTCGACGCCGCGTTCGAGCCAGAACCGCAGCGTGCGCTCGAGGTCGGCGGCGACCTCCGGGTTGGCCCAGTTCAGGTCCGGCTGCTGCGGCGCGAACAGGTGCAGGTACCACTGGCCGTCCGGCACCCGCGTCCAGGCCGGGCCGCCGAACGCGCTGACCCAGTTGTTCGGCGGGTCCTCGCCGGTCGGCCCGACGCCGTCGCGGAAGATGTACCGGTCGCGCTCGGGGCTGCCCGGTTTCGCCGCCATCGCGGACTTGAACCAGGCGTGCTGGTTGCTGGTGTGGTTGGGGACCACGTCCACGGTGACCTTGATGCCGCGCTTGTGCGCCTCGGTCAGCAGGACGTCGAAGTCGCCGAGGGTGCCGAACATCGGGTCGACGTCCCGCGGGTCGGCGATGTCGTAGCCGTGGTCGGCCATCGGGGAGCGGTAGAACGGCGTCAGCCACAGCGCGTCCACGCCCAGCAGCTCAAGGTAACCGAGCCTGGAGTGGATGCCCTCCAGGTCTCCGACGCCGTCACCGTCCGAATCGGCGAACGAACGCACGTAGACCTGGTAGAAGACGGCATCTCGCCACCAGGCGCCGGCTCTCATACGAAGCTGTTCATCATGCTGTGCGCGGCCATCTCCAGGTACGCCCAGAGCTGACCGCGGTACGGCTCTTCCAGGTTCTCCTCGTCGACGGCGATCCGGATGCAGCGCAGCCAGGCGTCGCGCTCGATCGGCCCGATCTTGAACGGCGCGTGCCGCATCCGCAGCCGCGGGTGCCCGCGCCGGTCGGAGTAGGTGTGCGGGCCGCCCCAGTACTGCATGAGGAACAGCCGGAAGCGCTCCTCGGCCGGGCCGAGGTCCTCCTCGGGGTAGAGCGGGCGGAGGATCTCGTCGCGCGCGACCTCTTCGTAGAAGCGCCCGACGATGCGGCGGAACGTCGGTTCGCCGCCGACCGCTTCGTAGAGGTTCGCCGGTTCGCTCACTGCAGACACGCCTTCCATTTTGCCCTCCTGGGTGCGGGTTCCCGACGCCCGGTCCCGCTCCTTCCGGATGGTCGCGAACCCGCTTCCCAGCGTAACGGCGCTACTTTTCGATGGCCGGGGTCACACTCGGGAACAGCCGGCCGAGCGGCGGGTCGAACCCGGCTTCTTCCAGGGCCGAGAGCAGCTGCGCGCGGAGGGCGCGCTGGACGGCCCACTGCTTGCCCGGGCGCACCTTCACGGTCAGGCGCAGCTGGAGGCCCTCCGGTGTGACGCTTTCCACACCCAGCATCTCCGGCGGCTCGAGGACGTTGTCCTTCAGCGCGTCGCTCGTGGTGACCGTGGCGGCCGCCTCGGCGAGCACGGTGGTCGCGCGTTCGACGTCGGCGGTGTAGCCGAGGGGGACGTCGACGACCGCGACCGCGAAGCCCTGGCTGGAGTTGCCGACGCGCAGCACTTCACCGTTGCGGACGTACCAGACGGTGCCCTTGAGGTCGCGCAGCGTGGTGATCCGGAGGCCGACCGCCTCGACGGTGCCGGTCGCCTCACCGATGTCGACGACGTCGCCGACGCCGTACTGGTCCTCGACCATCATGAAGATGCCGGACAGGAAGTCCTTGACGAGGTTCTGCGCGCCGAACCCGATCGCGACGCCGATGATGCCCGCGGAGGCGATGATCGGGCCGAGGTCGAGGCCGAGTTCGCCCAGCACGAGGATGAACGCGAGGCCGTAGACCAGGAACGTGGCCATCGACTTGAGCACCGAGCCGATGGTCTGGGCGCGCTGCCGCCGCCGTTCGATGACCGCCGAGCCGAGCACTTCGGGGGCGCGCTCGCGCAGCGGCCGGAGCAGGGCCGGGATCTTGCCGCCGGAGCGCGGGAACGTCGTGACCCGGTTGATCAGGCGTCTGATCAGCAGGCGGATCACGAACGCGATCACCAGGATCATCAGGATCTTCAGCGGCTTCGTGAGCAGCCAGTTCGCCGAGCCGGCCAGCCACGCGTTGCCGGTGGCCTCGTACACCTGGAAGCAGAAAGTGCCGGGGTCGGTCGCGCACGCCGGCTTCGCGACGGTGAGCAAGGGGGACACGGAGTTCGATCATCCTTCCGATCAGGTCGGTCTGCCCAACTTCAAGTGGATGTCGGGTCGCGCGGATGTGACACGTCTTGTAACACACGTGCGCTGGGGGGCTGTTCTGTGGTCGACTATGCCTACGCCTCTGGAGGTGGTCGAGTGCCAGACCGACAACCCAGCCCCCGCGGCGTCTCCGGCCAAGCCACGGCCGACGAGACGCCAGAGGTGGTCCTGCGCGCCTATCCGGGGGGTTCCGCATCCGGCGGAGCCGTCCCGGCCGGGCCGGGGAACCGCCCAGGGGGAGTTACCCGCCCGCCCGGACAGCGTAGTAGAGGCCGGGACCCGTCCGTTCCGGCCTGGGGCCGGCGCCGGGTTCTCCTGCTCAACGCCACTTTCGAGCCGCTGACCGCGCTCCCGCTGCGGCGGGCCGTGGTGCTGGTGATGTGCGGCAAGGCCGAGGTGGTGCACGGTGACCCCGGCGGCATCGAGCTGCATTCGGCGAAGGTGTCGCTGCCGGTGCCCTCGGTGATCCGGCTCAGCACGTACGTGCGGGTGCCCTACCGGGCGCAGGTGCCGCTCACCCGCGCCGGGCTGATGCACCGCGACCGGTACCGCTGCGCGTACTGCGGAGGGCGGGCCGAAACGATCGACCACGTCCAGCCGCGCAGCCGGGGCGGCCCCCACAGCTGGACGAACTGCGTCGCCTGCTGCGCCAAGTGCAACCACCGCAAAGCGGACCGGCTGCTCTCGGAGATCGGCTGGCGGCTGCGCGTCGTCCCGCGGGCGCCCCACGGCCCGCACTGGCGGCTGCTCGCCCACTCCAAAGAGGCCGACCCGCTCTGGCAGCCCTATCTGGGCTCGGCTGCCTGAAACATGCCGGCGCCCCGGCTGCCGTGTGGCGGCCGGGGCGAGCCGGGGTGCTTGCGCGTGTTCAGGTAGTGCGTGCGTCCCTGGAGGTACGGGTCAGGCGGCGAGTGCGTAGTCGCTCTGGCAGGTGACGCGCGTGCCCATGGTGACGCGCGTGCCGCGGGTGACTCGCGTGCCCCGCGTGACGCGGGTGCCGCAGGTGACTCGCGTGCCGGCCGTCACACGAGTGCCCATCGTGACGCGCGTGCCCCGCGTGACCCGGGTACCGCGCGTGACCCGCGTGCCCGCCGTCACCCGGGTGCCCATGGTGACGCGGGTTCCGGCCGTCACGCGTGTACCGCGAGTGACGCGTGTACCCCGGGTAACCCTTGTGCCCGCCGTCACACGTGTTCCGGGCACGAATTCGATGTCGCTGGGTGACGAGAAGGTCTCGGTGATCGCCTGTGCGGGGGTCTGGACGCTGTTCATGGCAAGGCCTCCTGGGACCGGTGCGTTACCTGCTGGGGCTGGGGAGCGGGGCGCAAGGCCCGTACAGGTGAAAAAGCTACGAGGATTTCAAGGCCGCGACAAGACGACAGCGGCGGGTGCGGCCGCCTGTACGTTGAGTTGCAACCTTTCGGCCCGACGGTCTTCGCCCCAACGTTCCAGTGGCCGCGAGCCAAGCGGCGGACGGCACCCGGCTTACGACGAACGGTCGAGTGCGGCGCGCGCGGTGGGCGCGGAGGTCATCCGATACCCTCAGCGGCGTGAACGTTGTCGAGACGATCGTGGTCTTCGCCGTGATCCCGCTGGCCATCTACGGTCTCGCCGGGCTCCTGACGCTCCGGCGCAGGTCCGGCGGCGCCCCGCGGTACCGGTCCGGCCAGGCTTGGGAGTACCCGGCCATGTGGTGGAGCGCCAACCCCGACGGGGTCGGCGAGGGGCACCGGCACGCCGGCGCCGAAAGCAAGGCGCCTTCGGGCGCCGCGACCGCGGCGGGAGGCGCTCGTGGCAACTGGTGAGCTGACCAAGCGCGTCGACGAGTCCGAGCTGGCGTACGGCGAGGCCCTGACGTCGAGCGGCCGCGTGTCGGCCGCGAAGATGTACGAGCCGGCCGCGCCGACGGGCCCGTTCGACACCCGCCAGCTGGCCCGCCTGGACGAGGCGCTGACGTTCGCGAGCCGGGAGACCGGCCTCGACTTCAGCCTGTACCTCGGCGAACTGGGCGAGGACAGCCGCGCGTCCGCGGAGAAGCTGCACTCGACGACGACGGACCCGGCGAACGCGGTCCTGATCGCGGTCTCCCCGGGCGAGCGCAAGATCGAGATCGTCACGGGCAAGACGGCGTACACCCGCCTCCCGGACCGCGGCGCCAAGCTGGCGGTGGCGAGCATGGTGGCGTCCTTCAAGGAGGGCGACCTCGTTCGCGGGCTGGTCAACGGCTTGGTGAACGCGCTGCGGATGCTGTCCGACCAGGCTGGGCCCGCGCCCCGCTGATTTCGCGCAAGAGCCCCGCACCTCGGTGAGGTGCGGGGCTCTTTTACGTCCGGGGCCGGTTGTCCACATCGTCGCGGTGATGTGGACAACCGGACCGCCACTCGCGCTGTTGCGGGTGTTTCGTCGGGCGCCGCCGATACGCTGGACAAGGGCACGCCCCGTTACCTTTTTCGTAGTTCCTGATCAAGGAACTGTGGTCACCAGGCCCGGCATGACTAACGCCCCCAGTCGAACCCATGATCCGGGGGGTGGTGTCACCGGGTCTGGTGGCATCGAGGGACCGCTGATAGGGACACGGCCACCAACTGGTAGGTCTCGTCGTAACGTGGGTGCCGGCCATCGATGCCCTCCCGGTGACCACGTCGCGGCGAACGAACGGCATGGTGGATGAGCAGCAGTTTCGGGGTCTTTCTCGGCCTGGACGTCGGCAAGGACGCCCATCACGCGGTCGGTCTCGACCCACAGGGAAAGCGGCTGCATGACGCCCCGCTGCCCAACACCGAACCCAAGCTGCGAGCCCTGTTCGACAAGCTCGCCCGGCACGGAACGCTGCTGGTCGTGGTCGACCAGCCGGCCACCATCGGTGCGCTGCCGGTCGCAGTCGCCCGCGCCGCCGGACACCAGGTCGCCTACCTGCCCGGCCTGGCGATGCGCCGCATCGCCGACCTCTACCCCGGCCGCGCCAAAACCGATGCCCGCGACGCGTTCATCATCGCCGACGCCGCCCGTTCCCTGCCCCACACCCTGCGCCCGGTCGACGTCGGCGACGAGGCGCTGGCCGAGCTGGACGTGCTGGTCGGGTTCGACGACGACCTCGCCGGTGAGGCCACCCGGATCAGCAATCGCATCCGCGGGCTGCTCACCGGCATCCACCCCGCCCTCGAACGCGCCATCGGGCCGAAGATCACCCATCCCGCGGTGCTGGAAATCCTCTCGCGTTGCGGCGGTCC
>NZ_JAAGNB010000492.1:0-11008 GCF_010550475.1 Amycolatopsis sp. SID8362 | reverse complement strand
GCCCGGAGCCGGCGGACCCCGTCGTGGGCCCCGTCGCCGACCGGCCGGACTTCGCCGGCCACTGGACGATCGGGGCGCTCGAAGGACCGCACGCGGCCCCGGAGTTCTTCACGCCCGAAGACGTCGACACCTTCTACGCCACCGACTGGCAGGTGCACTTCAACTCCGCCCGCACCGGCGTCCGCCTGGTCGGGCCGCGACCGGAGTGGGCGCGCCCGGACGGCGGCGAGGCGGGCCTGCACCCGTCGAACATCCACGACACGCCGTACGCGATCGGCGCCGTCGACTACACCGGCGACCTGCCGATCCTGCTCGGCCCGGACGGGCCCAGCCTGGGCGGGTTCGTCTGCCCGGCGACGGTCGCCACCGGCGAGCGCTGGAAGCTCGGGCAGCTGCGGCCGGGCGACACGGTGCGGTTCGTGCCGATCGCCACCGACCACGCGGCGGCACTGCGGACGCGGCCCGCGTCCGCGGTCGAGCCGAGCCGGCCCGCGCGCGAGGACGGCGGAGTCCTTTCGCGACTGTCCGCTTCGGACGGCGAGCCACCGGTCACCTACCGCCGCAGCGGCGACGACAACCTGCTCGTCGAGTACGGCGAGATGAAGCTCGACCTGGCGCTGCGGATGCGGGTGCACGCGCTCGCGGAACGGCTCGCGGACGAAGGCGTGCCGGGGATCGTGGACCTGACCCCGGGCATCCGGTCGCTGCAGGTGCACGTCGATCCCGACGCGCTGCCGGTCGGCAAGGCGCTCGGGCTGGTGCGCGAGCTGGAACGCGACCTGCCGCCGACGCACGACCTCGTGGTGCCCAGCCGCCAGGTCCGGCTCCCGCTGTCCTGGGACGACCCGGCCACGCGCGAGGCGATCGAGCGGTACATGACCGGCGTCCGCGACGACGCGCCGTGGTGCCCGTGGAACATCGAGTTCATCCGGCGGGTCAACGGCTTGTCCACTGTGGACGACGTGTACCGGACGGTGTTCGACGCCGAATACCTGGTGCTGGGCCTCGGCGACGTCTACCTCGGCGCGCCGGTCGCGACGCCGCTCGACCCGCGCCACCGCCTGGTCACGACGAAGTACAACCCGGCGCGGACGTGGACGGCGGAGAACTCCGTCGGCATCGGCGGCGCCTACCTCTGCATCTACGGCATGGAAGGCCCGGGCGGGTACCAGTTCGTCGGGCGGACCACGCAGGTGTGGAACAGCTGGCACGGCGGGGAGCGGCCGTGGAACCTGCGGTTCTTCGACCGGATCTCCTGGTACCCCGTGTCCGCCGAAGAACTCCTGGACCTGCGCGCGCAGAGCGCCTCCGGGCAGCTGGCCCTCGACACCACCGACGGCACCTTCGCGCTCGCGGACTACGAGAAGTTCTTGGCGGACAACGCCGAAAGCATCGCGGCGTTCCGGGCGACGCAGGCGGCGGCGTTCGAGGCCGAGCGGCAGGCGTGGGCCGCGGCGGGCGAGTTCGACCCGAAGCCGGAGCCGGTGACCCGGCCCCCGGCCCGGGTCGAAGCGCCCCCGGGCGGGCATGTGGTGGAGGCGCCGTTCGCGGCGACCGTCTGGCGGGTCGACGTCGCCGCGGGCGAACGCGTCGAGGACGCGCAGTCGCTGGTGACGCTGGAAGCGATGAAGACCGAGGCGCGCATCCCCGCGCCGGCGAGCGGAGAGGTGGTCGAAGTGCTCGTGTCCCCCGGCGACCAGGTCGCGCCCGGAACGCCGTTGGTGGTGCTCGGATGAGCCTCGTCGAACGCGTGCGGGCGGCGTACCGCCGGATCGAGCAGGTGGACCGGCCGGAGATCTGGATCGACCTGCGGCCCGAAGAAGAGGTGGTGGCCGAGGCCGCGGCGCTGGCCGGCCGCGGGCTGCCACTATCCGGGAAGCTCGTCGCGGTCAAGGGAAACATCGACGTCGCGGGCCTGCCGACGACGGCGGGCTGCCCGGCCTACGCCTACAAACCGGAGGCCGACGCCCCGGTGGTCGCGCGGCTGCGGGCGGCCGGGGCGCTGGTGCTCGGCACGACCAACCTGGACCAGTTCGCGACCGGGCTGGTCGGGACGCGCAGCCCGTACGGCGCGGTGCGCAACGCCGTCGACCCGGCGTACGTTTCCGGCGGGTCGAGCTCCGGCTCGGCGGTGGCGGTCGCGCTCGGCATCGCCGACCTCGCGCTGGGCACGGACACCGCGGGGTCGGGCCGGGTACCGGCGGCGTTCAACGGGATCGTCGGGCTCAAGCCGACCCCGGGCCTGCTGCCGACGGAAGGCGTGGTGCCCGCGTGCGCGAGCATCGACTGCGTCTCGCTGTTCGCGCGGACGGTCGAGGAAGCGTCGTTCGCATTGACGTGCCTGGCCGAACCCGCGCAGGTCCACACGGGACGGTTCCGGCTCGGCGTCCCCGCCGACCTGGGTCCGCTCGCCGAAGGCTGGGCGGAGGCGTTCGAGACGGCCGTCGAGGAGTACGCCGCCGCGGGCGCCGAAGTGACCACTGTGGACACGTCGGCTTTCCTGGAGGCGGCGCAGCTCCTGTACGGCGGCGCGTTCGTCGCCGAGCGGTACACCGCGGTCGGCGAGTTCCTGGACGCGCACCCCGGCGAGGTGGACCCGGTGGTGCACGGCATCATCACCGGCGCCAGGGACATCCCGGCCCACCGGTTGTTCGCGGACCAGGCGAAGCTGGCCGGCCTGCGCGCCGAAGCGCTGGCGATGCTGGCCGGCGTCGACGCGCTGCTGTTCCCGACGACGACCGAGCACCCCACACTCGCCGAGGTGGCCGCGGACCCGGTCGCGGTCAACGCGCGCCTGGGCCGCTTCACCAACTCCACCAACCTGTTCGGCCTGTCCGCATTGGCGGTCCCGGCCGGGACCGTGGCCGGGCGCCCGTTCGGCGTGATGCTGGTCGGCGCCCCGCACGACGACCTGAAGCTGGCAGCACTGGCAGGCCTGCGCGGCGAGCGGGTGCCGATCGTCGTGGTCGGCGCCCACCTGCGCGGCCAGCCGCTGAACCACGAGCTGACGTCGAGGGGCGGCCGGTTCGTGGCTTCGGTTTCGACGTCGGCGTCCTACCGGTTGTACGCGCTGGACACGGTGCCCCCGAAGCCCGGCCTGGTGCGGGTCGCTTCCGGCGGCGCCGCGATCGCGGCGGAGGTGTGGGACCTGCCGGTGCGCGGGTTCGGCGAGTTCGTCGCGCGGATCCCCGCGCCGTTGGCGATCGGCAAGGTCGAGCTGGCGGACGGCACACGGGTACCGGGCTTCCTGTGCGAACCGTCGGCGATCGATGGCGCGGAGGACATTTCGGCGAAGGGCGGCTGGCTAGCGCACCTGGCATAAATCGGATGCGGGCCACCGGATACTGGGCAGGTGAACGTTTCTTCGTGCGGCCATCTCGCACCGGCCGCCGGGGCGCGCGTCTGCGCCCACCTCACCACCGACAACCGACCGGCCTGCTTCCGCGTGCTCACCGGTGTCGCGACCCGATACGACCTGCTGTGCAAGGTGTGCGCCGAAGCCGCGGCGCCCGAGTTGCTGGACGCGTGCGTCGGGTGCTTCGAACGCGCCGAACGCGATGCCTCCCTCGGCTGGCGCGGCGATCCCGAGATCCTCCGGCGAGACCGGGACCTCGGCGGCACCTGGACGACGACACCCTGCCCGGTCACCCCGCTGAACGACCGGTGCCTCGCGCCGCTGCCGGACGGCTGGCTCGCGCGCACCGGCGCCGGGCTCGTCGCGATCCGGCCCGGCGAGCCGCCCTGCCTGGTCGCCGAAGTAGCACTCCCGGAAGAAGTTCCGGCGACGGGACCGGGACGGCCCCCCGCGCCGGCGCTGCACACCGCCGCCGACGGCCGGTTCGCCGCCGCGGTCACCGACTACGGCCGCCACGGCGTGGTCGTCGACCTCGCCTCGGGCGCGGTGACGCTGACCCTGGACCGGCAGGACTACCACACCGAAACGGTCCGGTTCCCGGTCGCGTTCCTCGGCCCGCAGGTCGTCGCCGCCACCGACTGGAACCGGCTCGACGCCTTCGACGCGGCCACGGGGCGCCTGCTGACCGAGCGCGTCACGACCCGCGAGGAGAACCCCGAGCACTACCTCGACTACTTCTTCGGCGCGCTGCTGCCGAGCCCTTCCGGGCAGTCCCTGCTCGTGGACGGCTGGGTCTGGCAGCCGGAGGGAATCCCGATGGTGCTCGACTGCGCGGCCTGGATCGCGGGCGAGACGCACGCACCCGAACACGGCCAAGCGCTCACGTTCCGCGATCCCTGGAACGTGCCGATGGCCTGGGTGGACGAGGGAACCGTCGCGCTGCAGGAGATCGGCGACGACCGGCCGATCGACGGCGTTCAGCTCCACGACGCGCGGACCGGCCGCCGGCTCGGGATGTTCGCCGGCCCGAAGGGACCGATGTGGGGCCGACGCGGCCTGCTGTACGTCAGCGCCGAAGCAGGCTTCGAGGTCTGGGACCCCGCCGACGGCGCCCGGATCGGCTTCGCCGAGGGCTTCCGCCCCACCGCGCACGACCCGGCGACCGGCGCCTTCGCCGAACTCCGTAACGATCAGCTGAGGATCTGGGCACCCGTCGGATAACAACGCTCCTCCCGGGGCACGAAACCGCCGATGACCTCGATGAGACCCCGGAGGCAGCCATGACCACGGCGACCAGATCCCCGCAGAACACCCTCGTCCACTCCTACCTGTTCCTCCGGCGCGCCATCGGGCTCATCGGCCTGGCGCTGCCGTTCGTCCTGATCTTCGGCAAGCAGTGGGCGCAGGGCGGCGACCTCATCGGGTCGCTCAGCGGCTACTACTACACCGACGTCCGCGACGTCTTCGTCGGCTCGATGTGCGCCGCCGGGGTGTTCCTGCTCGCCTACTACGGCCACGACTTCGTCGACAACGTCGCGAGCACCGTGGCCGGGCTCGGCGCGATCGGCCTCGCCCTCTTCCCCGCCACGCCGGACCACGACGTCACGGCCTGGGACCGCACCTCGGGCGTGCTGCACCTGACGTTCGCCGCGGTGTTCTTCCTCTCCCTCGCCTACTTCTGCCTCCGCCTGTTCCCCCACGACGGCGAACAGCCCCCGGGAGTCGGGGTCGTCTACCGCGTCTGCGGCGTGGTGATCCTGGCCGCGCTCGTGCTGATCGCGCTGACGAGCTGGCTGCGGCTCGTGCCGGAATGGCACCCGGCGCTGTGGCTGGAGAGCGCCGCGGTGTGGGCGTTCGGGGTGGCGTGGCTCGTGAAAGGCCAGACGTTGACGCCCAAGAGTGTGCCGTAGCCCACTCGACCGGGCCACACCACTGGTTACCGACGGGTAACAAGGGCTATCGTGCGGGCAAAGACCTCTACTTCATGGAGCTTCAGTGGCCGCACCAGCAACGCCGCTCGCGCCGAACGCGCGGGGCGTGCGCAACGTCGCCTTCGTCGAGGGGGTACGCACCCCCTTCGGCAAGGCCGGCGACAAGGGCATCTACGCCGGGACCCGGGCGGACGACCTCGTCGTCAACGCCATCCGCGAGCTGCTGCGGCGGCACCCCGAGCTGCCGCCCGAGCGCGTCGACGAGGTGGCCATCGCCGCCACCACGCAGATCGGCGACCAGGGCCTGACCATCGGCCGGACCGCCGCGCTGCTGGCCGGGCTGCCGAAGTCCGTCCCGGGCTTCGCGATCGACCGCATGTGCGCCGGCGCGATGACCGCCGTCACCAGCGTCGCGTCCGGCATCGGCTTCGGTGCCTACGACATCGCCATCGCCGGCGGCGTCGAGCACATGGGCCGCCACCCGATGGGTGAAGGCGTCGACCCGAACCCTCGGATCATCGCCGACAAGCTCGTCGACCCGACCGCGCTCGTCATGGGCCAGACCGCCGAGAACCTGCACGACCGGTTCCCCGCGATCACCAAGCAGCGCACCGACGCCTACGCCGCGCGCAGCCAGGAGCGCTACGCCGAGGCCGTCAAGACCGGCAAGATCGGCCCCGAGCTGGTTCCCGTCGCCACCCGCTCCAAGGAGCTGGGCTGGGGCCTGGCCACCGAGGACGAGCCGCCCCGCCCGGGCACCACGCTCGAAACCCTCGCGAACCTGAAGACGCCGTTCCGCCCGCACGGCCGGATCACCGCGGGCAACGCGGCCGGTCTGAACGACGGCGCGACCGCGTCGATCCTCGCCGACGAGGACACCGCCCGCGAGCTGGGCCTGCCGGTCGCGATGCGGCTGGTCGGCTACTCCTTCGCCGGCGTCGAGCCGGAGGTGATGGGCATCGGCCCGGTGCCGGCCACCGAGAAGCTGTTCAAGCGCACCGGCCTGTCCATCGACGACATCGGCCTGTTCGAGATCAACGAGGCCTTCGCCGTGCAGGTGCTGGCCTTCCTCGACCACTTCGGCATCGACGACGAAGACCCGCGCGTCAACCAGTGGGGCGGCGCGATCGCGTGCGGCCACCCGCTGGCCTCGTCCGGCGTCCGGCTCATGACGCAGCTGGCCCGCCAGTTCGCCGAGCGGCCCGACGTCCGATACGGCATGACGACGATGTGCATCGGCATCGGCATGGGCGGCACCGTGATCTGGGAGAACCCGGCCTTCGAGGGGGCGAAGTAATGACTTTCACCGCTGAAGAAGCGAAGGCCGCCTTCCCGGACGAGGTCGTCACGCACGCCGTGACGCGGCTGGTGAAGGTGCCCGGGCTCGCCAAGCCCGTCGCGCTCATCACGCTCGACAACGGCCACGACCACACCCGGCCGAACACCTTCGGCCCGCAGGGGCTCGTCTCGCTGAACACCGCGCTGGACAAGGCGTTCGAGGCCGAGCCGGCCGCGATCGCCGTCACCGGCAAGCCGTTCATCTTCGCCGTCGGCGCGGACCTCTCGGGCGTCGAGTCCGTGAGCGACCCGAAGCTGGCGCGCGAAATCGCCCAGACCGGGCACGACGTCTTCCGCCGCCTGACCGAGTCCAAGATCCCGACGTTCGGCTTCGTCAACGGCGCGGTCATGGGCGGCGGCCTCGAGCTGGCGCTGTCCTGCCACTACCGGACGCTCTCGGAGAACACCGCCGCCATCGCGTTCCCCGAGGTATTCCTCGGCCTGTTCCCGGGCTGGGGCGGCACGCAGCTGCTGCCGAACCTCATCGGCGCCGACGCCGCCGTCACGGTGATCATCGAGAACGCCTTGGCGCAGAACAAGATGCTGAACGTCAAGCAGGCGGCCGAGCTCGGCATCGTCGACGCGGTCTTCGGCTCGGCCGACTACCTCGAGCAGTCGCTGCTGTGGCTCGCGAAGGTGGTCAACGGCGAGATCACCCCGGCCCGCCGCGAAATCGACCGCGGGTCCGGCTGGGACGCGGCCATCGCCCGCGCCAAGTCCATTGTGGACGGACGCACGCACGGTGCGTCGCCGGGCGCGACCAAGGCCGTCGAGCTGCTGGAGCTGGCACGCGAGAACGACCTCGACCGCGGCTACGCGGCCGAGACCGACGGCCTCGCCGAGCTGCTCATGTCCGACGTCCTGCGCGCCGGGCTGTACTCGTTCAACCTGGTCAACAAGCGCGCCAAGCGCCCGGCCGGCGCGCCCGACAAGTCGTTGGCCCGCAAGGTGAACAAGGTCGGCATCGTCGGCGCCGGCCTGATGGCCAGCCAGCTCGCGCTGCTGTTCGTGCGCCGCCTCAAGGTGCCGGTCGTGCTGACCGACGTCGACCAGGAGCGCGTCGACAAGGGCGTCGGCTACGTCCACGCCGAGATCGACAAGCTCCTGGGCAAGAAGCGCCTCTCCCCGGACGGCGCCAACCGGCTCAAGGCGCTCGTCACCGGCTCGCTCGACAAGGCCGCGTTCGCCGACGCCGACTTCGTCATCGAAGCCGTCTTCGAGGAACTGGGCGTCAAGCAGCAGGTGTTCGCCGAGCTGGAGCAGCACGTCTCCCCCGAGGCGATCCTGGCGACGAACACCTCGTCGCTGTCGATCACCGCGATGGCGTCGAAGCTGCAGCACCCCGAGCGGGTCGTCGGCTTCCACTTCTTCAACCCGGTCGCCGTGCTGCCACTGCTGGAGATCGTCCGCGGCGAGCAGACCGACGACGCTTCGCTGGCGACGGCGTTCTCGGTCGGCAAGCAGCTGAAGAAGTCCAGCGTGCTGGTCAAGGACGCGAGCGCGTTCGTCGTCAACCGGCTCCTGCTGCGCTTCCTCGGCGAGGTGCTGGTGACCGTCGACGAAGGCACGCCGTTCGACGTCGCCGACCAGGCCCTGGAACCGCTGGGCCTGCCGATGACGCCGCTGACGCTGATGCAGCTCGTCGGCCCGGCCATCGCGCTGCACGTCGGCGAGACGCTGCACGAGGCGTTCCCGGACCGGTTCACCGTGTCCGAGAACCTCGCGAAGTTCGTCAAGGCGGGCAAGAAGGGCGTCTGGGTCTGGGACGCGCAGGGCAACCAGTCCGCGGACCCCGAGGTCGTCGAACTGTGGACGCAGGGCGACTCTCCGTCCACTTCGGAGCAGGTGCGTGACCGGGCGCTGTCCGCCATCGCCGAGGAGATCCGGATCATGCTCGACGAGGGCGTGGTCGCCGAGGCGCAGGACATCGACCTGTGCCTGATCCTCGGCGCGGGCTGGCCGTTCTGGAACGGCGGCATCACGCCGTACCTGGACCGCTCCGGCGTCTCCGAGCGCGTGAACGGCAAGCCGTTCCTCGCCCCGGGCGTGGCTTCGGTTCCGGCTTCCTAGTATTCGCCCTCCCGAGGGCACTTCGGCGGCGGCGCGGTGAGTTTCAGCCGCGCCGCCGCCGCGTCGGAATCGACGACCGTCACGCGCTCCGCGGTCCGCAACCGCGCGTGCAGCTCCTGCGCCCAGGCCTTCAAGTCCGTTCCCGGGACGGCCAGCAGCGAGACCGACGGCGAGTCCACGAACACCCGCCGCGCCTTCGGATCGTCGCGGAGGGACCGCATCGCCGCCAGCAGTTCGGCGTCGGTGGGGAACAGCACGACGACGGCCGCGCACAGCGTGTGCCCGGCGAGCGGCGCGGGGTTCGTGTCCACCGGCAGGTCCGGCGGGCGCTTCAAGGCCGCCACGAAGAACGCCAGCCCCACGCCGGCCGCCAGTGCGAGCGCGATCACCGGCGACAGCACGCGGACCAGCGGCTTTTCCTCCACACCCAAGATCACAGCACACGTTGGCCGCCGGGACACCGCCCGTTCACCCCGGCGGCTTAGCGTCCGCGCGTGACCACCGACAGACGCCGGTTCCTCAAAGGCGCCGGGCTCGCGGCCGCCGCCGCGGGACTCCCCCTCCCCGACCTCGACGTCGACCTGAGCCGGTTGTGCGGCCGCTACCAGTGGCTGGTGGGCGATCACCACACGCACAGCCAGTACTCCTACGACGCGATGTACCGGATCGAGCAGATCGCGGCCGGCGGGCGGGCGCACGGCGCCGACTGGATCGTCTTCACCGACCACGGCCACGCCGAGCACGAGAAGGTGTCGGTCGAGCCCACCGAGGCCGATTTCCTCGCCGCCCGGCGGAAGTACCCGGAGCTGCTGCTGTGGCACGGCATGGAGTGGAACGTCCCGGGCGCCGAGCACGCGACCGTGTTCTTCCAGGCCGGGGCCGAGCAGGCCGCGAAACTGCGTGAATTCGAGCGGACCTTCGACTGGCGGCTGACGAACTCCGAGGCGTCGAACCCGGCGAACGAGGCGCTCGCGCTGCGGGCGTTGCGCTGGCTGGCTTCGGAGGAGCAGGCGAAGCGGATCCACGCGCCGGTCGTGCTGATCAACCACCCGCTGCGCAACGGCCGCGTCGCCCCGCACGAGCTACGCGCCTACCGCGACGCCGCCCCGCACATCGTGATCGGCATGGAGGGCGCGCCCGGCGCGCAGGCCGACGGCTTCCCGAAGCCGCTCGGCAACGGCGGCGCGCGCGGCGGCTACGCCAACAGCGCGGGCCCGAACTCGTGGCCGGGCTACCCCGCCGAGGCGTACCGGACGTTCGGCGGCTGGGACTGGGCGACGGCGAAGGTCGGCGGGCTCTGGGACTCGCTGCTCGCCGAGGGCAAGCCGTGGTGGATCACCACGAACTCCGATTCGCACTACAACCGCGGCGACACGCTCGTCCGCCCGCCGGTCGCGGGCGACTGGTACGACACGCACGGCAAGTACCCGGACCCGGTCGACAGCGGCGTCCCGCAGCTGGCCCCGCCGTACGCCGACTTCTACCCCGGCGAGTTCAGCCGGACGCACGTCGGCGTCACCCGGCGCAGCCTCGAAGGGGTGCTGGAGGGCCTGCGCGCGGGCCGGATCTGGCTGTCCCACGGCGGCCTGGTCCAGGCGCTCGACGTCGGCGCGTACGGCGGCGGCTCGGCGGCGACGCTCGGCGGACGGCTGCGGGTGCCACGCGGTTCGGACGTCACGCTGGTGGTTTCGGCCCGGCTGGCGTCCCGGCCGAACGGCGGCGGGGCGGTCCCGCGGCTGGCCCGGCTGGACGTCGTCGCGGGCCCGGTGACCGGTCCGGTGACCGACCCGGACACGATGACGGCGCCGGGCACCCGGGTCGTCGAGTCGTTCGAGCCGCGCTGGGCGCCCGGGCGGCAGGTCGTCTTCCGGCACACCTTCCGGAACGTGCGCTCGCCGTTCTACTCGCGGGTCCGCGGGTCCAATGGGGATTCCGAGCCCACTCCGGACGTCATCGGGCAGGCGAATCCGTTCGAGGACTTGTGGATGTACGCGAACCCGATTTTCGTGGACGTGTGCTGAACGGGAGAGTGCTCCTCGTCCGGGCCGTGATGGCCGGGTTGCGGTGGCTGCTGGGCCTGCCTTCGCCGGTGTTGCGCGTGCTCGCGGGCCGTCCGATGGTGGTCGACGGGCGGCAGCCGGTGCTCTCGGCCCAGGTGCTGATGCGGGTTTCGCGGTTCGCGCCGTTCGACGCGCCGCACCGGAACGGCAGCCTCACGCGGGCCCGGGCCGAGCTGAACCTGGCCGGCGCGCTCGCGGGCGCGGGGATCTGCCCGGGCGTCCGGACGCGCGACTCGTCGTGGCCCGGCCCCGGC
>NZ_JAAGNB010000442.1:0-8518 GCF_010550475.1 Amycolatopsis sp. SID8362 | reverse complement strand
CGCTTCGGAGCGGCCGACGATCGGGGCGATCTCCTCGAACGGCATCGCGAACATGTCCCGCAGCACGAACGCCAGCCGCTCGCCCGGGGTGAGCGTGTCCAGCACGACCAGCAGCGCGAGGCCGACCGAGTCCGCCATCAGCACCTCGTGCTCGGGGCCGGCGTCCTCGCGGCTGACGATCGGGTCCGGCACCAGCGTGTCCCACGGCTCCTCGCGCCGCGCCTTGCGCGACCGCAGCATGTCGAGGCAGACCCGGCCGACGACCGTCGTCAGCCAGCCGCCCAGGTTCTCGACGGCGGCGCTGTCGCTCCGGCTCAGCCGCAGCCAGGACTCCTGGACGGCGTCTTCGGCCTCGCTCAGCGAGCCCAGCATCCGGTAGGCGACGGCCCGAAGGTGGTCGCGGTGGGTCTCGAAGCTCCGGGCCAGGAAGTCGTCGTTCACGGGTGATCCTTTCGCGTGCGTCACCACCTTGACGTATCGCGCCGCGAAAATGTGACACGTCTGATGATTCGGTCCCGCTGAGCGGCATCCACCCTTGACGTACGATATATCAGCTGACAATCATCGGATCTCTCCAACGAAGGAGCGGCCATGAGAGTCCGAGCCTGCCTCGCCGCGGCCACCGTGCTGCTGGCGACCCTGATCACCCCGGCGAACGCCGAACTGCGGCACCCGCGCCAGGACTGGCTACGCGCCTCGACGGCCGGGCTGTTCCTGCACTGGGGCATGTTCACCGCGCCGCGGCACACCGACTGCACTGCCTGGGAGCACGACGTCACCGCCGGCGGCTGGACGCCGGACTACTGGATCGACGAGGCGAAGAAGCTCGGCGCGTCCTACGTCGTGCTCGCCACGTTCCACAGCAGGCTGGGCTACGCGCGGCCGTGGCCGTCGAAGATCCCCGGCAGCTGCTCGACCCAGCGCGACTTCCTCGGCGAGCTGATCGCCGCCGGCCAGGCCAAGGGCGTCCGCGTCCTGTTGTACATGACCGACGATCCCCAGTGGCACAACGAAACCGGCCACGAGTCGCTCGATTCGGCCGCCTACTCGGCGTACAAGGGCAAGCCGGTCGACCTGACCACCCGCGCCGGCTTCGGCGAGTTCGGCTATGACCTCTTCGACGAGGTCATGGACCGCTACCGCGACCTCGCCGGGTTCTGGATCGACAACGACAACGAGTACTGGGAACAGCACGGGCTCTACGAGCACATCCGCGAGAAGCGGCCGTCCTGGTTGCTGAGCAACAACAACGAGGACACCCCGATCATGGACACGGTCAGCAACGAGCAGAAGACCGGCATGACACCGTCCTACGACTACCCGCAGGCGGTCTACACGCCGATGCCACGGCTCACCGAAGCCGACTACAAGCTGCCGACCAACGGCGACTGGTGGTACAGCGGCGGCGACCAGGCCGTCGACTTCCGGCTCTCCACCGGCCGCTACATCACGAACGCGGGTTCGTCGATCAAGTCGCTGATGGCCGAAACCGCCATGCTGAACGGGAAGTTCCCGCCGCGGCAGGAGGAGTTCAACGACTTCATGGCATCCTGGACCCAGCCGATCAAGGAGTCGTTGCAGGGCACCGAAGGCGGCGGCTACCTGTACGGCGGCATGCAGCCGGGCTTCTGGAACGACGGCGCGCACGGCGTCATCACCGTGAAAGGCGCTACGCAGTACGTCCACGTGGTGACGCGGCCGTCGACGAACCTGGTCCGGCTGCGGGACAACGGCTACCGCGTCACGCGCGTCTCGGACCTGCGCACCGGAAAACCGGTGCGGTTCGCGCAGTCCGGCGGCTATCTGTCCATTCTGGACATCACGGACTGGGACGCCTACGACACGGTGTTCCGGGTGGAAACCGCCGGGCAGCAGTACTTCTACGACAAGAGCACGATCAAGGCGACCGCGTCGGCGGCCGCACCGGGACACCCGGCGGCGAACCTCGTCGACGGCAGCTACGAAAACTACTGGGACGCCGACGGTCAGCAACCCGTGTCGATCACCCTCGACCTCGGGAAGAAGCGGTCGACGGCCTACGTCGCGGTGCACGAACGTGAGTCATCGCCGACGTACGCGCGGGAATCGTTCGGCCGAGCCGAGGATTCCGCGCGGATCAAGGACTACCGCGTCGACGCCAGCGACGACGGGAAGACCTGGCGCACGGTGCGGACCGGCGCGCTGCCCAGCACCCGCGGGGTGCAGTTCGTCGACGTCGGCGAGGTGCACGCCCGGTACCTCAAGCTCGAAGTGCTGAACACGTGGTCCGGTCCGCAGGCCAAGCCGTTCTTCCACCAGCTCGCGCTCGACGAGGTCGACGTCGCCTACGGCTACCCGGACCCGCGCGGCGAAGTGCCGCTGGAGGCGGAATCGTGGCGCAACGGCTTCGAGGGCAAGGCTTCCCCGGTCTGGTGCGAGGCGTGCTCGGGCACTTCGGCCGTCACCGGTCTCGACCGCGGCGCCGTCGTCTTCCGGAACGTCCAGGCGTCGGGCCCCTCGCGCCTGCAGCTGGACACGACCGGGCCGGGCACGCTCTCGGTGAGCGTCAACGGCGCGGCACCCGTCACGGTCAGCGCGCCGGGCGCCATCGCCGCGCCGCTCGTCGCCGGGCCCAACACGATCAAGGTCTCCGGCACGACAGGTCTGGACCGCATCGCGGTGGCACCGCTGCCGCCCGAGTCGTACACGCCGAAGACGACGCTGACGGTCCAACCCGCCGGCGTGCAATGGGTTTCGCCCGGCAGGCAGTCGATGACGATCACCGCGTCGCTGCGGCTCGACGTCGACGACCCGATCGACGACGTCACGCTGGCGCCGGTCGTCCCGGCGGGCTGGACGCTCGAAGGCACCCCGGTGACCGCGTCGAACCTGCGGCTCGGTCAAGTCCTCAGTGGATCGTGGACGGTGACCGCCCCGGCGGCCGGGGACGTGACCATCCCGGTGACGGCGTCGTTCGCGACGCTCGGCCGCGCGAAGTCGGTCAGCAAACCGGTGGTGGTCAAGCCGCGTCCGACGGACCGGGTGTTCATGCGCGAGGCGGAGGACTCGGCCAACGACATCGGGGACGCCGGGGTCACGAGCTGTTCGCAGTGCTCGGGCGGGCAGAAGGTCCGCAACATCGGGGGCGGCGCCGGCGCGGCGGTGACGTTCCCGGACGTGGTCGTCCCCGCGGGGGGCAGTACGAGCTGTTCCTCGACTTCACCGTCAACGGCGACCGGTCGTACTTCGTGTCGGTCAACGGGGGCACGCCGGTCGAGGTGAAGGTCAGCGGCGCGGGGAACAACACCCCGTACACCACTTCGGTCCCGGTGACGCTGACCGCGGGCGCCAATGCGTTCCGGATCGGCAACGACCTCGCGGGAGCTCCGGATCTGGACCGGATTTCACTGGGTCAGCTCCCGTAGCACCCGCCCCGGGTCGATGTCGACGGCGCGGCCGGGGTCCCCGTCCGGCCCGCTCCAGGCGACGGAGACCCACAGCTCGGCGTAGTCGCCGCGGTCGACGCCGGGCAGCTGCCAGGTGAGCCGCGCGCCGTCGAGCCGGACGGCGTCGGCCAGCTGCCCCGACCAGTACGGCGGCACGTGCTGCCCGGTGCGCGAGCAGTGCAGCAGCATTTCCGCACCGGGACCGCCGACGCTCACCACGGCGTCGGCGGTCGCGGCCGTGAAAGCGCCTTCTCCGCCGCGGACGTCCGGCGGCGGAGCGGCGAGTCCGGCCTGGACGACGAACTCGCTGAGCGCTTCCCGGGCCAGCACGCGGAAGATGACGGTTTCCCGGGTGACCCCGGGTTGCTCGGTCTTGGTGACGCCGGAGAGCACGTCGAGCCGCACGGACCGGTGCCGCCACCGGCACAGCCGGGAGCCGGAGTCCAGACCCCAGGTCAGTTCCGGTTTCGCCGGCACGTCCCACCCGCCGACGCGGACGGCGAAGCGCACGTCGCCGAGCGGGGTGACGACGTCGAGCGCCCGCGAGGGCGTCCGCGAGAGCAGCTCGGTGTCCAGCATGCAGTCATCCTTACCCCGCACCGGCGGACCGCATGCAAAGGTCACCCGTCCGTGGCATGTGGACGGTGGCCCCGGCGCGCTCGCCGGGGCCACCCGCGCTCAGAACCCGGCGTCGCGGGGGTGTCCTGAACGGCTCAAGGGGCCCGCCCCACCGTCGTGTCGACTGTGCGGCCCACCCCGGCAGCCGGCGCGAGGGAATGTCATGAACGGGTCGTTCATGTCGTCCGACGAGGTGAACGACCCGTTCATGACATCCGGCCGGGGCCCGCGCTCAGAACCCGGCTGTCCCGTGCGGCGTGCCCAGCCCGGTCGGCCCGTCGTACCCGGGGCCCGCCGTGCAGAGGTACGTCCCGCCGCAGCTGCCGTTCGAGCCCGACGTCACGTCGTACAGCCCGTCGGCGTGCGCGTACGGGTAGGACCCCGACGTCACGGAGTTCCCCGCCAGCGCGTACACGCTCGCGATCACCGGCGACGACAGGCTCGTCCCGCCGACCTGGATCCAGCCGTCCGCGCCCTGGGCGAGGCCCAGCGACAGCAGCAGGTCGCAGAACGACGAGCTGCCGCAGCTGTTGTACGTGTCGTAGACGCCGAGCCCGGTGGCCGGGTCCGCGACCGCCGAGACGTCCGCGACCGTCCGCTTGGCGCACCCGGTGTCGTGCTGCCACGCCGGTTTCGCCTCCAGCGCGGAACACCCGCTGCCGCTGCCCTTCCACGTCGTCTCGGTCCAGCCGCGCGCGGCGGTCGTGGACTTCTTGAGCGTCGTGCCGCCCACCGCCGTGACGTACGGCGACGAAGCCGGCCAGCTGACGCCGTAGCCGGAGTCGCCCGAGGACGCCGTGACCGCGATACCCGGGTGGTTCAGGTGGGCGTCCGCGGCCAGGATCGTCGAGTCTTCGGTGCCGCCGTAGCTGTTGGAGATCGCCACCACGCCCGGCGTGGCCGCGGCCGTGTCGACCGCGGTCATCAGCGGGTCGGTGTCCGGGGAATTGGCCTCCACCAACAGGATCTTGCAGTCCGGGCAGGTCGCCGACGCCGCGTCGAGGTCGAGGCTGATCTCCATCGCCCAGCCGTAGTCGGGCGCGGGCAGCGGGCTCGCCGCGCCGTTCTGGTTGACCTTCTTGAAGCAGCCGTTGGCCGTCGTGCACGGCGAAAGCCCGCGCGCGGACCGGAACTTGGCCAGGTCGGCTTCGGCCGTCGGCGCGTCCTGGGCGTCCACGATGGCGACGGTCTTGCCGTTCGCGTGCAACCCGCCGAGGTTGTACGCGGCTTGGATCTCGGCCGGGCCGTAGCCGACCGGGGTCGAGGTGAGCAGCGGGCCGGAGCCCTTCGGGGACCGGATCGACTTGCCGAGGCAGTGCAGCTTGCCCGACGTGGCGCAGCCGAAGCTGACGACGCCGCCGCTCCGCAGGGGAGCGGCTTCGGCGGTCGAGGTGGCCACGGTCAGCGGGGCGGCGATGAGGGTGAGGACGATGAGGGACCGGAGCAGCCGTGGAGGCGACATTGCCTACTCCTCGGTAGGGGACGAGTGGCACGGGATCGTCGCATGTCACTCGATCGAGGTCACCCGGCAGAAGCATGTTTCTCGGTTCAGTCATTCGCCCACTGAGTAGCCAATCAGACGAAGAGCCACGAAACGCTTCACCCATTCGCGGATTGGTCCAGACAAGTGTTACCAAAAAGTGATCAACGATCCGCTGAGCGGGAGCTAATTTGTTGTCACTCACAACGAATGCTCGTGGATCCCCAACGGCGGAGGTCGGCGTGACCCGGACCCTGGACAAGCTTCGACGACGCGGCCCGAGGCTCGCGCTCGTCGCATCCGCACTGCTGGTGGCGGCGGGGCTGAGCGCCCCCGCCGCCCTCGCCGCGGACGACTACACGCAGAGCGTCAGCCAGCTCAGCTCGACGCAGGTGCAAATCAACTTCACCCCGACGACCCCCGCGCTGTACGTGGACGTCCACTACACCGGCGTGCCCGGCCTCGGCCAGCAGAACGTGCGGATGACCAACGGCTCCGGCACCTGGCGGACCACCGTCGGCGGCCTGAGCACCGGGAACACGCTGGACTACTGGTTCACCTACGAGAAGAGCGGGCCGCAGTACGACACCCCGCACTTCAGCTACACCGTCGGCGGCGGCACGACGACGGTCGCGGCGCCGACGTTCAGCCCGCCCGGCGGCACGTACTCCTCCGCCCAGACGGTGACGCTCAGCAGCGCGACCTCGGGCGCGACCATCCGGTACACAGTGGACGGTTCGACGCCGACCGCGTCCTCGACGCTCTACAGCGGACCGATCAGCGTGCCGAACTCCCGCACGGTCAACGCGATCGCGCTCAAGTCCGGCTCGACGACGTCGCCGGTGTCGAGCGCGACCTACACGATCGGCACCCAGGCCGGCTGCCCGACGCAGTCCGACACGCCGGACTTCGGGCCGAACGTGCGGATCTTCGACCCCGGCATGTCCGCGGCGACGATCCAGGCCCAGCTGGACACCGACTTCAACAACCAGAAGGACACGCTCACCGCGCAGATGGCGGACCGGCGCGTCGCGCACCTCTTCAAGCCCGGCACGTACAACAACGTGCACGACAACGTCGGCTTCTACACCTCGGTCGCCGGCCTCGGGCAGAACCCCGGCGACGTCCTGATCAACGGCGACGTCACCGTCGACGCCTTCAACGCCTCCGACAACGGCGTCGCACTGCAGAACTTCTGGCGCTCGGCCGAGAACATGGCGGTCAACCCGTCCGGCGGCAACGAGCGCTGGGCGGTCGCGCAGGCCGCGCCGTTCCGCCGGATGGACGTCCGCGGCGGGCTGCAGCTGTACCCGGCGAGCTACGGCTACGCCAGCGGCGGCTACATCGCCGACACGAAGGTCGCCGGCCAGGCCGCGTCGGTGTCGCAGCAGCAGTGGTACACCCGCGATTCGCAGCTCGGCAGCTGGGCGGGCGGCGTCTGGAACATGGTCTTCTCCGGCACCAGCGGCGCGCCGGCGAACACGTTCCCGAACCCGCCGGAGACCACGCTGGCCACGACCCCGGTCTCGCGCGACGTGCCCTACCTCTACGTCGACGGCTCCGGCAAGTACCGCGTGTTCCTGCCTTCCCTGCGCACCAACGCGTCCGGCCCGAGCTGGGCGAACGGCAGCACCCCGGGCACGTCGGCGCCGATGAGCCAGTTCTACGTCGTGAAGTCCGGTGACACGGCCGCGTCCATCAACAACGCCCTTTCCGCGGGCTGCAACCTGTTCTTCACGCCGGGCGTCTACCACCTCAACCAGACGCTCAACGTGACCAAGGCGAACACGACCATCCTCGGCATCGGCTACCCGACGCTGGTGCCCGACAACGGCGTCAACGCGATGCAGGTGTCCGATGTGGACGGTGTGCGGCTCAAGGGCCTGCTCTTCGACGCGGGCACGACGAACTCGCAGGCCCTGCTGACCGTCGGGCAGTCCGGGTCGTCGGCGTCGCACGCCTCGAACCCGACGACGATCCAGGACGTGTTCTTCCGGATCGGGGGCGCGATCGCCGGCAAGGCGACGAACAGCCTGATCGTCAACAGCTCCGACACGATCATCGACCACATCTGGGCGTGGCGGGCCGACCACGGCAACGCGGGCACGTACGGCTGGACCACGAACACGGCCGACACCGGGCTCGTGGTGAACGGCGCGAACGTGCTGGCCACCGGCCTGTTCGTCGAGCACTACCAGAAGTACCAGGTGATCTGGAACGGCCAGGGCGGGAAGACGATCTTCTTCCAGAACGAAATGCCCTACGACGTCCCGAACCAGGCGTCGTGGAACGCGCCTTCGGGCGTCGCCGGGTACGCCGCCTACAAGGTCGCGTCGAACGTGACCACGCATGAGGCGTGGGGTCTCGGGAGCTACTGCTTCTTCGACACCAACCCGGCGGTGTCCAGCTACCACGCGTTCGAGGTGCCGAACACCAGCGGCGTGAAGTTCCACGACCTGCTGACGGTTTCGCTCAACTACCGCGGCACGATCACGCACGTCATCAACGACGCGGGCGGTGTCACGCCTTCGGGCACGGTGCCGGTCAACGTGGTCAGCTACCCGTAAGCACTCTGCCGCGGCCGGTCGTGAGTGTTTAGGGCGGTTAGAACCGCCCTAAACACTCACGACCCCGTGTGTTCAAGCCAGGTGCAGCACGGCGTCGACGCCGCCGAGCATTTCCGCGTCCAGCGGGAAGTACCCCTGCTCGGGCTTGGTGTCGGTGCGGGTCCGGCCGGGCGGGACGTCGGCGGTCAGCCGCCAGCCGTCGGTGCCGCGCTGCAGCAGGCCTTCGTAGGTGTCCGCGGCCGGCTCGCCGAGCCCGAGTGCTTCGCTGCGGCCCAGGCTGCCGGCGATCACGGCGTACCGGTCGCCGAGCAGCGCCGCCACGATCGCGCCGGCGCCGGACCCCGTCCGCCGCAGGTGGCCGTTGTTCGCGAACACCAGCGTCCGGCCGGGCGTCGCCGCGTGGATGTCGAGGAGGTTCCGGGCCATGA
>NZ_JAAGNB010000393.1:0-10843 GCF_010550475.1 Amycolatopsis sp. SID8362 | reverse complement strand
GAGTGGGTGGGAGTGCTGTCGCTGCCTCGTGTCGGGGACGGGCTGGTGTCCCCGCCGGTGTGGGAGGGTTCGCTGCTGCGCGTCGGTGCGGGGCTGTCGCTGGCCCGGGCGGGTGCGCTGTCCCCCGTGTGCGACGGGGTGCCGTCGCTGCCGCGGGTGGGCGACGGGCTGCTGTCGCCGGTGCGGGAGGGTTCGCTGCTGCGGCTCGGCGAGGAGCTCGAATCGCTCGCGTGGGAGGGCGTGCTGTCGCTGCCGCGAGTGGGCGACGGGCTGCTGTCGCCGGTGTGCGCGGGCTCGCTGCCGCGGGTCGCCGAGGGACTCGCATCGCCGGTGTGGGACGGCGATCGAGTCGGCGCGGGACCACTGTCCCCGCCGTGCGCGGGTGCGCCGTCGCCGCCACGAGTCGGCGAGGAGCTGCCGTCCCCGCTGTGGGTGGGCGCACCATCGTCGGAGCGTGCTGCCGAGGGGCTGCCGTCCGGTGCCTCGTCCCCGGTGTGGGAGGGGGAGCTGTCCCCGTCCCGGCCCGAGCCGCGGCGGGACCCTCCATCCGGTGTGGAATCGGTGTTCATCGGGTCCGAACTCGGCGAATCCCCGTCCGCGTGGCCGGAATCGCCCGAGTCACCCCGCGAACTATCCCCCTCACTGGAGTGGGAACCCTCCCCGTCCGGGGAGTCCCCGCCGTGGGCTCGGGTGTGGACCCCGCCGCCCTCGCCCTTGGGGATCTTGTGGACGAAGCCGCCCTCCTTGACCTTCAACCCGTCCAGGCCCGAGACCTTGCCCAGGACCTTCCCGAACACCTTCGCGATCTTCTCGAAGACGTCCACCAGCTTCGACAGCAGCGGTGACACTTTCCGGATGGTGTCGGTGAGCTTCTTCAGCAGCTCCCCGATCTTCTTGCCCCACTTCGCGATCGCCGCCGACGCCTGCGCGACCACCACCGGGGTGCCGAAACCGAGGGAGAAGACCTCCTCCATCACCCACGCGATCAGCTTGCCGACCAGGTCCGCGATCAGCTGCCGGACCGTCTCGCGGACGAACGACACGACCTGGCCCATGATCATCGTGACCGTGCTGATCGCCCCGGCCACCGTCGCCGCCCCCGACAACGCCTCGCTGTGTTCCGCCGCGAACTTGCGGTAGGCGTCCGCGCCCGCGCCGGTCCAGCCGGTGGTGCCGTTCTTGACCGCGTTGTCGAAGTCGGTCTTGCGTTCCCCGAGCGCTTTGGACACGTTGCCCCACGTGTCGGCATACGACTGGATCACCGGCGGGTTGCCCGCCACCGAGTCGAGCATGTCCTTCAACGGCTGGACGTGTTCCATCAGGAACGACGCCACCGACGACATCAGGTACCCGAACGGGTCGATCGCGGCACCGGCGATTTCCCCGGCCAGCGACAGCATGCCGAGGCCGCCGGAAACCCAGTCGCCGTCTTTGATGCCGTTGAAGGCGTCCATCGACGATTCGGCGATGCCGATGCCGCCGGCCCAGCCGTAGTCGCCGTTGCCGGCGGTGAACGCGCCCGGGCCGTCCGGGTCCTGCTTCGACTCCGCGACGAGCGGATTCCCCTCCGGCATCACGCGCCGCCGGCGGACTTGTTCAGGTCGTCGGCGACGCCGGTTTCGTACTTGTGGTACGCCAACGCGGCTTCGCGGACCTTGCCGGACACCGCCGTCATCGCTTCCACCGCGTCCTTCAGCGCGTCGATCCCGTACTGCTCCACCGGGTCGAGCATCATCCGGAACGGCTGGCAGAGGATGCCGTACGCGTCCGTCGGCATGCTGACCTGGTTCGCCGCGTCGACGGCCTGCTGCAGCCCGTCACCGATGGTGTCGAGCTGGTGGGCGTGCGCGGTCAGGTCGGTGCTGAGTTCCACATCCGTCATCGGTTCCCCCTCAGGAAAGGATCGGTCCGCCGAAGTCGTCGTCATCGTCGTCGATCGGACGGCGGCGCCGCGGTGGTTGCGGCGGCGCGGGCGGAGGCGGCGGCGGGGTGCGCGGCGGCGGCTGCTGCTCCTCGGTGTCCTCCGGCAGGAACCGGCGGACGCGGTCGGGCTCCGGGAACGCGGGTTCGGGCTCCGGCGGCGGCTCCGGGAAGGTGCTCTGCGCCTCGCGGACGATCTCCGCCGCGGCCTGGTCGCCGGTGCCCGTGGTCTCCGCCATGGCCTGCTGCAGCAGTTCCGGGATCCGCGCCTGCGCGCGCTGCACCAGCTGCATCACCTGCGCCGACACCTCGGCCATCCGCTTGCCCGCGGCGGCTTCGGCGATGACGAGGTTCTTCAGCAGCCCGCGCGAATCGACGGTCACCTGGACGGTGCCGTCCTTCGACCGCTCGGTGACCGACTGGCCCTGCACGCGATCGGCCATCGCCTGGTACCGCGCGGCGTTCTCCTCGAGCCGCTTGGTCCAGTTGTCGATCATCGCGTCGCTGGCGTCGATGCTGTCCGGCATCCCGGCCCCTTCTCTCTGCTTCCCCACCTTGACGGATCCGGGCCGCGCGCGGTTCCCGGGAAACGCCAAAGGCCACCATAGGGGACCCGCAGGCTCCCGATGGTGGCCTTCGCCGAGATGTGTCAGAGGTTGCCGCGGCGCTCCTGCTCACGCTCGATCGCCTCGAACAGCGCCTTGAAGTTGCCCTTGCCGAAGCCCAGCGAGCCGTGGCGCTCGATCAGCTCGTAGAAGACGGTCGGGCGGTCGCCGATCGGCTTCGTGAAGATCTGCAGCAGGTAGCCGTCCTCGTCGCGGTCGACCAGGATGCTGTGCTCCTTGAGCGTCTCGATCGACACGCGGACCTCGCCGATCCGGGCGCGCAGCTCGGGGTCGTCGTAGTAGGAGTCCGGGGTGTCCAGGAACTCGACGCCGGCGGCGCGCATCGCGGTGACCGTCGCGATGATGTCGTTGGTGGCCAGCGCGATGTGCTGGCAGCCCGCGCCGTCGTAGAACTCGAGGTACTCGTCGATCTGCGACTTCTTCTTCGCCACGGCCGGCTCGTTCAGCGGGAACTTGACCCGGTGGTTGCCGTTCGAGACGACCTTGCTCATCAGGGCCGAGTACTCGGTCGCGATGTCGTCGCCGACGAACTCCGCCATGTTCACGAAGCCCATGACGCGGTGGTACCAGTCGACCCAGTAGTCCATCTTGCCGAGCTCGACGTTGCCGACGCAGTGGTCGACGGCCTGGAACAGCCGCTTCGGCGCGCCCTCGGGCCGCTTGATCGTGCTCTCGCGCGGCTCGTAGCCGGGCAGGTAGACGCCGGTGTAGCGCGACCGGTCGACCAGCGAGTGGCGGGTTTCGCCGTAGGTCGCGATCGCGGCGACGCGCACCGTGCCGTGCTCGTCGGAGACGTCGTGCGGCTCCTCGAGGATGGTGGCGCCCTGGGCACGCGCGTGCTCGATGCACTTGTCGACGTCGGTGGTCTCCAGCGCCAGGTCGATGACGCCGTCGCCGTGCTTGCGGTGGTGGTCCAGCAGCGGCGAGTCCGGCTTCACGCCGCCGGTGATGACGAACCGGGCCGAGCCGGACTTCAGGACGTAGGACTTGCGCTCGAAGTCGCCGGTCTCGGGGCCCGAGTACGCGACGAGCTGCATCCCGAACGCGATCTGGTAGTACCAGGCCGTCTGGGTGGCGTTGCCCGCGATGAACACCACCGCGTCCATGGCCTTGACCGGGAACGGGTCGGTCGAGGCGTCGTGGTCGACAAGCCCGACGAGCTGACGCAGCTGGTCGTAGCTGACGTCGTCGAGGCCGCTCTGGGGTTCGGCAGTCTGGGTCATACCTCGAAGGATCAGCCCTGTACGGCAAGATGAGCAATGGTTTGCATTTTGACTGGGCAATCTGCCGGGTGTTCGCCGGACATCGACCGTCATGATGGACAATCTGTGCATGCCGGAGAACCTCGATGCGCTGGATGCGCGACTGCTGCTGTTGCTCACCGACTCCCCGCGCCTCGGCGTGCTGGAGTGCGCGCGGCGGCTGGGGGTCGCGCGCGGCACGGTCCAGGCGCGGCTCGACCGCCTGACCGAGCGCGGCATCCTGGGCGGCTTCCCGCCGGAACTCGACCTGGCGGCGATGGGCTACGGCCTGACGGCGTTCGCGTGGCTGGAGATCGCCCAGGGCCGCCGCGCGGAGGTGACGGAAGCGCTTTCGGCGATCGACGAGGTGTGCGAGGTCCACGCGACGACCGGCCAGGGCGACCTGTTCGTCCGGATGGTGGCGCGGGGCAACGACGACCTGCAGCGGGTGATCGACGAGGTGGTCGGCGTGCCGGACGTGCTGCGGACGTCGACGTCGATCGCGCTGTCGACGCCGGTGCCGCCGCGGGTCCGCCCCCTGCTGGAGCGGACCGCGCGGGGCTAGGGCTGAGCTTTCGCTATGAAAGTGCGCTTTTGTACTTTCGGTGCGAAAGTGGGTTCAGTGTTCGTCGGCCACGTGGGCCAGGTAGCGCTTCGCCGAGCGCTGGACGACGTCGTAGCCGTCGGTGCGAACGATCGCGTCCCACCAGGCGCCGTAGATGGCCTCGAAGCGGTACCCGGCCAGCAGCTCGGCCGCCCGGCGGACGACGTGCGGGCGCTCCGGGATCAGGTTCGGGTAGCTGTACATGAAGCCGACGTGCGTCCGGTCGGGGATGACCTGCACGATGTCGCCCGAGAGCAGCGCGCCCTGCCCGTCCTCGCCGTCCGGCCAGTGCAGGACGGTGCCGCCGGTGAAGTGCACGCCGAGGTTGATCAGGCGCAGGTCGTCGGCGACGTCCAACGTCGTGCCCGACCACAGCTTGACCGCCGGGTCCGGCCTGCCGATCCACTGCTGGTCGCCTTCGTGCAGGTAGATCGGCACGTCGAACGCGTGCGCCCACTCCACCATCGTCGTGTAGTAGTGCGGGTGGCTGATCGCGATGCCGGTGAGCCCGCCGAGGTCGCGGACCTGCGCCACCAGCGCATCGTCGAGGTAGGCCGCGCAGTCCCAGAGGAAGTTGCCCGAGCGGGCCTGGACCAGCAGCGCGCGTTCGCCGATCGCGAAGCCGGGGTTCGAGCCGACGCCGATGATGCCGCGGCCCTGCTCTTCGATCCGCGGCGTGTAGGTGCCGCTTTCGCGGAGCGCGGCGAGGTTCGTCCACTGCTGCCCGGCGGCGGGGACGTACTGGCGTTCGTCCTCGCAGACCGGGCAGTCGTCACGGACGGTGGCGTACTGCATGCCGCACGCCAGGCAGATCGGTTCGGTGCTCACAGCGGTGTCCTCCCAGAATGTGGATCCTGGGAGGACACGCTATCCGCGGCTACTTCGCGTCGGTGTAGGGAACCGCCTTGACGAGGGTCACCTTCTGCAGCTTGCCGTTGGGCAGCTCGTACTCGCGGGACTCGCCCTCCTTGGCGCCGAGCAGGGCCTTGCCCAGCGGCGACTCCGGGGAGTACACGTCGAGGTCGCCTTCGGCGCCTTCTTCGCGGGTCGCGAGGAGGAACTTCTCGTCCTCGTCGTCGCCCTCGTAACGGACGGTGAGGACCTTGCCCGGGCCGGCGGTGCCGTCGTTCGCGGGCGCTTCGCCGACCTTGGCCGAGCGCAGCAGCTCCTGCAGGTGCCGGATGCGCGCCTCGGCCTGGCCCTGTTCCTCACGGGCGGCGTGGTAGCCGCCGTTCTCCTTGAGGTCGCCCTCTTCGCGGCTGTCGTTGATGCGCGCGGCGATGACCGGACGATTCTCGATCATTTCGTCGAGCTCGTGCTTGAGCCGGTCGTAGGCATCCTGGGTCAGCCAGGTCACCTTGGTGTCGCTCACGGTCACCATCTCCTCGTCGGGCCTGCCAGGCTTGCGTGTTCAAGCCGGCCCACACGGGCGTAGTTGCCCGCGTGGCTGAGATAAAGGAAAAACACGGCCCGTCGTGGGCCGTGCTGAGGGGTCAGACTATCACGGCGCGACAGGTCGACGCCCGTTAATTCCGCTGGCCCCGGGCGTTGGGCGCGCGGTTCACCCCGTTGGCCGCTATGGGGTTGACAGATACCGTGGTATGTCGTACGAGCAGCCGTACACGTCGGCGGTCACCGGCTCCCCGATGCTCTTGATCGTGGTGCTCATCCTGCTGTACTTCGCGCCGGCGGGGACCAGGAGCTCTTTGCGGCCGCTCTCGGCGCCGGTCTTGTCGCGGGCCCGCACGATGCAGACGCCCGGCTTGCTGTTGTCGTCCCGCGTCACGTTGATGGTGATTTCCATCGCGTTGCCCGGTTTGGCGCTGAAGGCGACGCGCTCGGCGTCGATCGGCGCGGCGCCGAGGTTGACGTACGCGACCCACGCGATCACGCCGCTGACCAGCAGGGCGATGGCGAGGAAGAGCCAGCGGCGCCAGCGTCGCGACGGCGTGGCCCGCCGGGTGCCGTACCGGCCTTCGGGCAGCACGGGGGCTGCCGTTTCCGCCGGTCCGCCTGCCAACGCGGGGCCTCCTGCTCGTTCTTGTCGTACCCGTGGGGACAATGGTGGGGCGGGTACGGCTTCGAGTATCCGCCCGCTGGGTGGGCGGCCCGCAGGTGGGTCGCGGAATACGGGTAGAGAAGGAGTCGTTCGCAGCATGGTGGACCAGCTGACGAAGACCGCCAAGCCGCGCCTGCGCCTGATGGCCGTGCACGCGCACCCCGACGACGAGTCGAGCAAGGGCGCCGCCACGATGGCGCGCTACGCCGCCGAAGGCCACGAGGTGCTGGTCGTCACCTGCACCGGTGGCGAGGCAGGCAGCATCCTGAACCCCGCCATGGACCGCCCCGAGGTGCTGGCGAACATGGCCGAGATCCGCCGCGAGGAGATGGCCCGCGCGGCCAAGATCCTCGGCGTGAGCCAGCGCTGGCTCGGCTTCGTCGACTCGGGCCTGCCCGAGGGTGACCCGCTGCCGCCGGTGCCGGAGGGGTCGTTCGCGGTGGTGCCCCTGGAGGAGTCCACCGAGGCGCTGGTCCGCGTGATCCGGGAGTTCCGCCCGCACGTCATCACGACGTACGACGAGAACGGCGGCTACCCGCACCCCGACCACATCCGCACCCACGAGGTGTCGATGGCGGCGTGGGACGCGGCGCCGGACCCGGCCCGGTTCCCCGACGCCGGCGAGCCCTGGCAGCCGCTGAAGCTGTACTACGGGCACGGCTTCTCGCGGGCCCGGATGACGCTGTTCGACGAGGCGCTGAAGGAGGCCGGGCTCGAGTCGCCGTACACCGAGTGGCTGGCCAAGTGGGACCCGGACAAGGCCGATGTCATGGAGCGGGTGACGACCCGCGTCGAGTGCGGTGAATACTTCGAGGTGCGGGACGAGGCGCTCAAGGCGCACGCCACGCAGATCGACCCCACCAGCCGCTGGTTCGCGGTGCCGCTGGAGATGCAGCGCGAGGTCTGGCCGACCGAGGAGTACGAGCTGGTCAAGTCGCTGGTGGACAGCACGTTGCCGGAGGACGACCTGTTCGCCGGCATCAAGGAGAAGGTGAGTACATGAGTCTGACGCTGCCGGCCGGCGTGGCGCTTCCGGTGACCGCGTCGGCCCTGGTCCTGACGCAGCAGCCGGGCAACGGCGACAACGGCGGGCAGGGGGAGGACTTCGGCAAGTCGTCCCCGGTCGGCTTCCTGGTGCTGATCCTGTTCCTCGTGGCGGTGGCCTTCCTGGTCCGCTCGATGACGAAGCACCTGAAGCGGGTCCCGGCGAGCTTCGACGACCCGCCCGCCGCGCCGGAGCAGCCGGAAGCGAAGTCCGGCGAGCCGGAGGCGGCCGAGAAGCCCGCGAAGGACTCCCCGGCCACCAACGCCGACAGCTAGAGCCGCGGGTCCACCGGGTCCGACTCCAGGGCGAGCACCGCGAACACGCATTCGTGGACTCGCCAGAGCGGCTCGCCCCGGGCGACGCGCTCCAGTGCCTCCAGGCCGAGCGCGTACTCGCGCAGCGCCAGCGTCCGCTTCCGGTTCAGCCCGCGCTTGCGCAGCCGGTCCAGGTTCGGCGGCAGGGTGTAGTCCGGCCCGTAGACGATCCGCAGGTACTCGCGCCCGCGCACCTTTACCCCGGGCTGGACCAGGCCGCGCGTGCCCCGCGTCAGGTTGGCCGCGGGCTTGACGACCATGCCCTCACCGCCACCGGCGGTCAGCTCCTCCCACCACGAGACGCCCCGGGCGACCGACGCGGCGTCCAGGAGGTCGACCTCGAGCGTGCGGGTCGGCTGGAACCGCGGCCCGGTCAGCCGCGCCAGCGTCGACAGGTGCCACGCGTGCGGCCGGTCGTGGTGGGCCGCTCCTTCGGACGCCAGCAGCTGGAACGGCGCCAGCCGGACGCCGTCCAGACCCGACGTCGGCCAGCAGTAGCGCCGGTAGGCCGCCCGGTAGGCGTCCACTGTGGACGACCGGGCCGTCGTCCGCGCCAGCAGGTCCGCGACGTCGATGCCGCGGGACGCCGCCGTCGTCAGCGCCGACACGGCTGACGGCAGCACCGCCTGGGCGGCCGCGCCCACCGACGCGTACTGCTCCGAAATGAGGGAGCCCGCCTTCGCGCTCCACGGCAGCAGCTCGGCGTCGAGCAGCAGCCAGCCCGTGTCCAGTTCCCGGAACAGCCCGGCCGCCGCCGTGCGCACGTCCGCGAGCAGCTCGTCGTTCTGCGCGGCCGCGAAGAACGGCCGCCCGGTCCGCGTGTACACCGCCCCGCCGCCCTCGATGCCGAACCGCTTGGCCGCGACGCCGTCCTGGCAGACGAGCACGACCGCCCGCGACCCCATGTGCTTCTCTTCGCACAGCACGGTTTCGACCCCGGCGGCCCGGTACTCGGCGAACGCCTCCTCCGGGTGCTCCAGGTAGTCCTCGCGCGCGGACGTCGAACACGGCGCCATCGTCGGCGGCAGGTACGCGAGCCACCGCGGGTCGACCGCGAACCGGCTCATCACCTCCAGCGCCGCCACGGACTGCTCCGCCGAGACGCCGACCCGGCCGTGGTGCGCGGTCTGCACGATCCGCTTCCCGGTGACGTCACCCAGCTCCAGCACCGCCGGCTCGCGCCCGCCCAGCGGCCGCGAAGCGTCCAGCGGCCGGGCCGGTTCGTACCAGACCCGGTGCGCCTTCACCGAGACGACCTGCCGCTCCGGGTAGCGCAGCGCCGTCAGCTTCCCGCCGAAGACGCACCCGGTGTCCAGGCACATCGTGTTGTTGACCCACTCCGGTTCGAGCGTCGGCGTGTGGCCGTACAGGACCATCGCGGACCCGCGGTAGTCGCGCGCCCACGGCAGCCGCACCGGCAGGCCGTACTCGTCGGTCTCGCCGGTCGTGTCGCCGTACAGCGCCATGCTGCGGACCCGCCCGGACGCGCGCCCGTGGTACCGCTCGGGCAACCCCGCGTGCGCGACGACCAGTTTGCCGCCGTCGAGGACGTAGTGCGCGATCAGCCCGTCGCAGAACTCGTGCGCCTGCCGCCGGAACTCCTCGCTCTCCCCGGCGAGCTGCTCGAGCGACTCCGCGAGCCCGTGCGCGGCGTTGACCTTCCGCCCGTGCAGCGCGCGCACCAGCTTCTGCTCGTGGTTGCCGCAGACGACCAGCGCGTTCCCGGATGACTCCATCGCCATCACGCGCCGCAGCACGCCCGGGGTGTCCGGGCCGCGGTCGACGAGGTCGCCGACGAACACCGCGGTCCGCCCCTCCGGGTGCACGCCGTCGACGTACCCCAGCTCGGCGAGCAGCTCGTCGAGCTCGGCCGCGCAGCCGTGGACGTCGCCGATGACGTCGAAGGGCCCGGTCAGCTCGCGCTTGTCGTTGCGCAGCGGCTCGAGGACGAGCTCCGCCTCGGCCACCTCGGCTTCCGACCGCAGCACGTGCACCCGCCGGAACCCTTCGCGCTCCAGCGACTTCAGCGACCGCTGCAGCTCGCCGCGCTGCCGCCGGACGACGTGGTCGCCGAAGTCGCGGTCGGGCCGCGACGCGTTGCGCGCCACGCAGACGCCGAGCGGCAGGTCGAGCACGATCGCCACGGGCAGCACGTCGTGCTCCTTCGCGAGCTTCACCAGGCTCGCCCGCGAAGCGCGTTGGACGTTCGTCGCGTCGATGACGGTCGTCCGCCCGGCCGCGAGCCGCTTGCCCGCGACGTAGTGCAGCGCGTCGAAGGCGTCGGGCGACGCGGCCTGGTCGTTCTCGTCGTCGGCGACGAGCCCGCGGAAGAAGTCGCTGGAGAGCACCTGCGTCGGCGCGAAGTGCGTGCGCGCGAACGTCGACTTGCCGGAACCGGAAGCGCCGACGAGCACGACGAGCGCCATGTCGGGGACGGTCAGCTTCACGCGGCCACCTCCTCACTGGTCGAAAAGACCGCCATCTGGGTCGGCGGTCCCGATTCCTGGTCCACCGGTCCGATCGGCAGGTACCGGACTTCGTAGCCGCGCCGGGTCGCGACGCCGTCCGCCCAGGCGCGGAACTCGGCTCGCGTCCATTCGAACCGGTGGTCGGCGTGCCGGAAATGCCCCATCGGCAGGAACTCGAACAGCCGGTTGTACTCCGCGTTGGGCGTCGTGACGACGACCGTGCGCGGCGCCGCGACCCCGAACACCGCGTGTTCCAGCGCCGGCAGCCGGTCCGCGTCGACGTGTTCGACGACCTCCATCAGCACGGCGGCGTCGTACCCGGCCAGCGCCGGGTCGGCGTAGGTCAGCGCGGACTGCCGCAGCGTGACCCGGGTGTAGCCGCCCAGCCGCTTCTCCGCGATGGCGAGCGCGCCCGCGGAGACGTCGACGCCGACGATGTCGACGAAGGACCGCTCCTTCTCGAGCACGCGCAGCAGTGCGCCGGAGCCGCAGCCGAGGTCCAGCACGCGCCGGGCGCCCGCGGCCCGCAGCGCGGCGAGCACGCTGCCGTGGCGCTGCGCCGCGAG
>NZ_JAAGNB010000339.1:0-11647 GCF_010550475.1 Amycolatopsis sp. SID8362 | reverse complement strand
CGGCGGGGGCGGGGCGTACTGGGGCTCGGGCTCCCCCATCGGGCGGGTGCGCTCGTCGTAGGGGCTGCGGCCCCGTCCGGGCAGCGGCATCATCTGCGCGCGCTGGTGCTCCCGGGAACGCCCGGCGGGCGGCCGGGGCGGCGGCATCCGGCGCCCGCCGTCGTCGCCTCGGTACGTCATCACCATCACCCAATCCCGATCCGGACAAACCTGTCTTCGTCAGTAGACCGCACGCCCTCACTTCGAGGACGTCCGGCACCGGGGTCGGGTTGCGAGAGAAGTTACTCGCTGGTCGCCTCGTAGCCGAACTGGTGGACCTTGAGGTACCCGGAGCGGAACCCGGCCTCGGAATAGGCCAGGTAGAACTCCCACATCCGGCGGAAGACGTCGTCGAACCCGAACCCGGCGATGTCGGCCCAGCGGTGCAGGAACCGTTCGCGCCACAACCGTAACGTGCGCGCGTAGTCTTGGCCGAACTCGCGCATCCCGGCCAGCTTGAGCAGGGTGTTCGCCTTGACGCCCTCCTCGATCGAGCGCACCGACGGGATGAGGCCGCCCGGGAAGATGTACTTGTGGATCCAGGTGTAGGCGCGTGACGACGCCAGCATCCGGTCGTGGTCCATGGTGATGGCCTGCAGGCCGAACCGGCCACCGGGGCGCAGCCGCGCGCCGATCGTCTCGTAGAACGCCGGCCAGTAGGCCGCGCCGACGGCCTCGATCATCTCGACGCTGACCACGGCGTCGTACCGGCCGCTCGACTCACGGTAGTCGCACAGCTTCACTTCGACGCGGTCGGAGAACCCGGCCGCGGCGATGCGCTCGGTGGCCAGCGCGCGCTGCTCCTCCGAAATGGTCAGCGACGTCACGCGCGCGCCGCGGGCGGCGGCGCGGATGGCGAGTTCACCCCATCCGGTACCGATTTCGAGGACCTCGCTGCCGTCGCGCACCCCGGCGTAGTCGAGCACGCTGTCGATCTTGCGGTGCTGGGCGGCGGTGAGGTCGTCGCCGGGGCCGAACAGCGCCGAGGAGTACGTCATCGACCCGTCGAGGAAGGTGCCGAACAGGTCGTTCGACAGGTCGTAGTGCCGGTGGATGTTGGCCCGCGCGCCCTCGAGGGTGTTCTCCTCCGACGGCGGCTGCGTGCGTTCGGCGATCCGCCTGAACTTCTGCAGCACCGGCGGCACCAGGGTGGCCATCCGCTCGGCGAACGGCGTCAGCACCTCGGCCAGGTCGGACGCGGTCCAGTCACCGGCCATGTAGGACTCGCCGAAGCCGATCTTGGCGTCGGCGCCGAGGCGGTGGAAGAAGGCTTCCGGGCGCAGAATGCGCATTTCGGGCGATTCCGGCCCGCCGGCGCCGAGCACGGTGCCGTCCGGGAACGTCACCCGCAGGTCGAGCGGGCGGACCGCCCGGCGGAACAGCGCGGCGGCGATCCGCGCGCGCAGCGGCGAATGCGGCGGGGCGCCCAGGCCCGGCCAGCGATCCTCTTCCGGCACGTCCCCGGCCGACGCGCGGTCAACGCTCGAAGTGGTCACGATGCTCCCTCCGGCCGGCTTCGCCGGTGCTCGATCCTAATGCCGCACCCCGCGGCGCGCTTCGCCGAATGCCCTGTTCGGGGCGGTCTCAGACGGGTATTCGGAGCCGCTCGGGGCCCGGCGCGGCCCAGGCACCGCGCAGCTCTTCACCCGTGCTCCCCGCCAGCACTTCCAGTGTGAAAGCAATCGTCAGCCGGGTCCACACGGACGACCGCCGCAGCATCGCGTGCCCCTCGTTGGCGATCTCGAACCGGGCGACCCGGGCGGCGACGCCCTCGGCGCGTTCGGCGAAGGCGTGCGACTCCGCCGGGCTCGTCATCCGGTCGCGGGTGCCGTGCACGATGAGCACCGACCGCCCGGCCACGGCCTCGACCGGTTCACCGCGCGGCGTCCACGGCGCCAGCGCGCAGATCCCGCGCACGGCGGGGTCGTCGGCGACGCGCAGCGCCACCCGCCCGCCCATGGAGTGCCCGACCAGCACCACCGGCACGCCGGGGTGCTCGGTACGGATCCGTTCGAGGGCCCAGCGGGCGTCGTCGAGGGGGTCCATGGCGGGCGCGTTCCAGCCGTACCGCCGGTTGCGCAGCAGCCGCACTTCCACACCGCGAGCGCGGCCGGCCCGGTGCAGGGCGCGCGCGATCGGGACCATCCGCAGGTAGGCGAGCTTCCAGGGCGGCACCGCGCCGATTCCGCGTTCCGCGCCGCCGTGCAGCACGAGCACGACCGCCTCGGTCCGCCCGCGCGCCGGCCACACGGACACCGCCGGTTCCGCCTCGCTCACCCCGTCCTCCTCTACGCCCGCATTCGCGTCAACCCGGATCGGCCACCCGGCTATTCCACCGCGCACCACCATCTTCGCGGTAGATTCGGCGCCCGATCCCCGACGGAAGGGTGGGTGTGGTGAGCGCCACGGACATCTCCGGCAGTGTCGCCAAGCAACTGGCGGACGTCGAACAGGCCAACGCCGAGGCAGTGCGCGAAGCGGCGGATCTGGTCCTGGGGGTGATCCGGGCCGACGCACTGGTCTATACCGCGGGCGCCGGGCACTCGCTGGCCGCGGTCGCCGAGACGTTCTACCGGGCCGGCGGGCTCGCCTGCGTCTACCCGCTCTACCACCCGGACCTGCTGCCGCTGCACGGCGCGGTGAGCAGCACGCAGACCGAGCGGCGCACCGGACTGGCCGCCGAAGTGCTGGCCGAGCGGGCACCGGGGCCGGACGACGTGCTGGTGGTCTTCTCGACGTCCGGCTCGAACCCGTACCCGGTCGAACTGTGCATCGAAGCCCGCGAGCGCGGGGCGGCGGTCATCGCGATCACGTCGCGGGCGTGCGTGGCGGCGGCGCCGAAGCGGTCGTCGAGCAACCTGGTGGAGCAGGGCACGGTGGTGCTGGACTCGCTCGTCATCCCCGGCGACGCGAGCTACCCGCCGGACGCGCCGCGCACCGCGCCGCTGTCCACTGTGGTCAACGCGTTCCTGTGGAACCTGATGCTGGCCCAGGTCTACGACCGCGGCGTGGCCGAGGGCCTCGACGTCCCGCTGTGGCGCAGCTCCAATGTGGCGGGCGGCGACGAGGCGAACGCGGCCCTGCTGGCGAAGTACAGCGCGATCGTGCCGCGGCTGCGCTAGTCCTTCTCGTGAAAAAGCACCGGCCGGGCACGCCTTGACGGGCGTGCCTGGCCCCCTTTAGCGTCGGCATACCGACTGGTCGGTGTGGACTGGTCGTTCCCCCGAGGAGGTCCGATGGACAGCGCCACGGCGACGGTGCACGGCGAGTGCGCGCCCGGGTTCGAACCGGTGCGCGAAGCCTTCGAGGAGAACTTCCGCTCCCGCGGCGAGCTGGGCGCCGCGTTCACCGCCACCCGGCACGGTGAGGTCGTCGTGGACCTGTGGGGCGGCTGGACCGGTCCGGCGCGCGACGCGGCCTGGCAGCCGGACACGCTCGCCAACGTCTGGTCGACGACCAAGGGCATGACCGCGCTCTGCGCGCACCGGCTGGCCGACGCGGGCGAGCTGGACATCGACGCCCCGGTGGCGAAGTACTGGCCGGAGTTCGCCGCGGCGGGCAAGGCGGAGGTGCCGGTGCGGTGGCTGCTCTCGCACCGCTCCGGCGTCCCCGGGATCGGGATCGACCGGCCGGTGCGGATCGACGAGCTGTACGACTGGGACCTGATGACGTCGCTGCTGGCGGCCCAGGAGCCGTTGTGCGAGCCGGGATCCGCGGGCGGCTACCACGCGCTGGCCTACGGGTGGCTCGTCGGCGAGGTCGTGCGGCGGATCGCAGGGCAGGGCATCCGCGAGTTCTTCGCCGAGCAGGTCGCCGTCCCGCTCGGCGCCGACTTCTCGATCGGCCTCGCCGACGACGCCGACCTGAGCCGGTGCGCGACCCTGGTCGACCCCGTCATGACCGAGGAGGTGGCGAACGCGCTGGCCGCGGCGTTCGCGAGCGCGGGGCCGGTCGCGCAGGCCGCGCTGGCCAACCCGCGCCTGTCCGGCCACGACGCGAACGAGCCCGCCTTCCGCCGGGCCGTCATGCCGGCGCTGAACGGCCACGGCACGGCCCGCGCCATCGCCACCATCTACGGCGCGCTCGCGACCGGCGGGCTGCTGTCCGCGCCGGCGCTGGCTCGCGCGCGGGAGAGCCAGGGCAAGGAGATCGACGCGGTCCTCGGCCTGCCGAACGAGTGGGGCCTGGGCTTCTACCTCGGCAGCGACGCCCGCGGCTTCGGTCCCAACCCATCGGCCTTCGGCCACGACGGCCTCGGCGGCTCCACCGGCGGCGCCGACCCGGAGAACGGCATCTCATTCGGCTACACGCTCAACCAGCTCGGCCCGCTGATCCGCGACGACCCCCGCAAGATGGCCCTGGTCAACGCGGTGTACGAGAGCTTGGGCCTCGTGAGTGTTCAGGAGGGTTAGAACCCTACTGAACACTCACGACCAGCCCCGGCAGACTGCTTTCCGCGAGCCGGTCCGGCGCCGGTCAAGCCACCGCCGGCTCCTCCTCGGCGAACTGCGTCGCGTGCAGCGTCGCGTACCGCCCACCCCTCGCCAGCAGCTCCTCGTGCGTCCCGCGCTCGACGATCTCCCCGTGCTCCAGCACCAGGATCTGGTCCGCCGCCCGCACCGTCGACAGCCGGTGCGCGATGACCAGTGCCGTGCGGCCCGCCAGCGCGTGCGTCAGGGCCTCGCCCACCGCCGCCTCGGACTCCGAATCCAGGTGAGCCGTTGCCTCGTCGAGGATGACCACCTTGGGCTGGGCCAGCAGCAGCCGTGCGATGGTGAGGCGCTGGCGCTCGCCGCCGGAGAGGCGGTAGCCGCGCTCGCCCACCGTGGTGTCGAGGCCGTCCGGCAGCGAGTGGACCAGTTCGCCCAGCCGCGCCCGCTCCAGGGCCTCCCAGATCTCGTCGTCGGTGACGCCCGGCCGCGCGTACGCCAGGTTCGCGCGGATCGTGTCGTGGAACAGGTGCCCGTCCTGGGTCACCACTCCCACCGTTTGCCGCAGTGAAGCGAAACTCAGGTCGCGGACGTCCACATCGGACAGTCGCACCGCGCCCGAATCCACGTCGTACAAGCGCGGCAGCAGCGAAGCGATCGTCGACTTGCCCGCGCCCGAAGACCCGACCAGCGCGACCATCTGCCCCGGCTCCGCGCGGAACGAGATGCCGTGCAGCACCTCTTCGCCGCCGCGGTGGTCGAGCGTGGCGACGTCTTCCAGCGACGCCAGCGAGTACCGGTCCGCCGCCGGGTAGCCGAAGCGGACGTCCGAGAACTCCACCGAGACGCCGGAAGAAGCCGGCAGCGTGCGCGCGGACGGCTTCTCCTTGATCATCGGCTCCAGGTCCAGGACCTCGAAGACCCGCTCGAACGACACCAGCGCGGTCATCACGTCCACGCGGACGTTGGCCAGCGCGGTCAGCGGCGCGTAGAGCCGGGTCAGCAGCAGCGCCAGCGCGACCACGGTGCCCGGCGCGAGCTTGCCGGTCAGCGCGAGGTAGCCGCCGAGGCCGTAGACCAGCGCCTGCGCCAGCGCCGACACCAGGGTCAGGCTCGTCATGAACCAGCGGGTCAGCATCGCGGTGCGCACGCCGATGTCGCGCACGCGCCCGGCCCGCAGCGCGAAGTCGTCCGCTTCCTGCACCGGGCGGCCGAAGAGCTTCACCAGCGTGGCACCCGGCGCGGAGAACCGCTCGGTCATCTGCGTGGTCATGCCGGCGTTGAGGTTCGCGGCTTCCCGCTGCAGCCCGGCCATCCGGCGGCCGAGCCGGCGCGCGGGGATGACGAAGATCGGCAGCAGCACCAGCGCGAGCAGCGTGACCTGCCAGGACAGCGTGAGCATGACGGCCAGCGACAGCGCCAGCTGGATGACGTTCGTGACCAGCCCGGACAGCGTCGCGGTGAACGTCCGCTGCGCGCCGATGACGTCGTTGTTGAGCCGCGAGACCAGCGCGCCGGTGCGCGTGCGGGTGAAGAACGCGACCGGCATCCGCTGGACGTGCTCGAACACCGCGCGGCGCAGGTCGAAGATGATGCCCTCGCCGATGCGCGCGGACTGCCACCGCTCGATCAGGCCGAACCCCGCGTCCGCGATCGCCAGCGCGGCGATGACGATGGCCAGCCAGACGACCACGGGCAGGTCGTGCCCGCCGACGATCGCGTCGACCACCTTGCCCGCCAGCACCGGCGTGGTCACGGCCAGCACGGCCGAGACGACCGTCAGGATCAGGAAAGCCAGCAAGCGCCGCCAGTGCGGCCGGGCGAAGCGGGCGACGCGCTTGAGCGTGCCGCGGCTGAGCCCCTTCGGCACGTCGCCGGCGCGCATCGCCGAACTCCACAGCCCCCACATGTTGTCCATGGGAAAACCCCCAGTCTCTAAACCTCTAGCTTAGCTGAGGTTTTCTCCGGATATGACCTGGACAACGCCACCATCGTCCGTTTCCTTCCCGCCTCGGCTCACTCCGCGCGAACGACCCGGAGCAGGGCGGCGCGCAGCCCGTCGGCCCCCTCGGCGGACAACGGTGCCAGCAACAGTGCCTCAGCCCGCCGCGTGGCCGCTTCTCCCGCCTCGCGGACCCGCTCCCCTTCGGGGGTCAGCGTCACCAGCCGCTTGCGCCGGTCGCCCGGCGCGACCTCCCGCCGGACCAGACCCTTCGCCTCGAGCTCGTCGACGAGCGCGACCATCGTCGTCCGGTCGACGCCGAGGCGCGCCGCGCCGTCCTGCTGCGACTGCCCCGGCCCGTCGCCGAAGAGCGCGAGCAGCGCGAGCTGCCGCCCGGTGACGCCGAGCGGCGCGTACTCCGGCTCGGCCAGCTCGGCGAGGCGCAGCTGGGCGTGCTTGAGCAGGTAACCGAGCCGGCTGGCGACAGCCGGGGGCGCTTCGAGGTCGCTGGACACGCGAGAACTCTACCCCTACGCTGATCGTCAGTCATACTGATGATTTGCCAGACTGATAATCAGGAGTCACGCATGACCACGATCGGCCTGAAACCACCCCAGCAGCACGTCGGCATCGCCGAGCTCCGCGAGACGTGGACGATCGCGGACGAAGCCGGGTTCGACGGCTGCTGGGTGTTCGACCACCTCGCCCCGATGGGCCCGGACCGCACCGGCGACGTCTTCGACGGCTGGAGCCTGCTGGCCGCGATGGCCGAGGCGACGAACCGGGTGCGCATCGGATGTCTGGTGGCCGGGAACACCAACCGCCACCCGGGCACGTTCGCGAAGATCGCGGCCACGATCGACCACCTCTCCGGCGGCCGCCTCGACGTCGGCCTCGGCGCGGGCGGCGACACCCACACCGACGCGATGATGGGCACCCCGACGCCGCCGGCCGTCGAACGCGTCGAAAGACTCGCCGAGGCCTGCGAAATCCTCCGTCTGCTGTGGACCCGGCCGGTGACCGACTTCGCCGGCCGCCACTACACGCTGACCGGCGCCGTCAGCGATCCGAAGCCATTGCAGGCGAAGCCGCCGTTGTGGCTGGGCAGCAGCGGCGAACGGCGAGGCCTGCGGGTGGTCGCCGAGCACGCCGACGTCTGGCTCAACGCGGCCTTGCCGGGCACTCCGATCGCCGAGCTGCGCCGGCTTTCCCGGGTCCTCGACGAGCACTGCGCCGCCGCCGGCCGGGATCCGGCGGCGATCCGCCGCGCCGTCCAGTTCCGGCTGCCCGCCGACGCGGAGGCAGCACTGCGGCTGGCACGGGACTACGTCGAAGCGGGCTTCACCGAGCTGATCCTGATGCCCACCGGGCCGGACGGCGTCGTCGCGGCCTGCGAAACGGCGGCGAAGCTCCTCCCCCGCCTGCGAGACGTCGGCTGAACCGGGCGGCGGGCCCCTCGGTAGCCTGGCCGGGTGGGAACGGAGGTGGGCCGGGCGCCCGCATGGCGGCGCGCGGCACGGCTCTTCACCGCACCGGCGCGCACCCTCGACGTCGCCGCGTTGCGGTGGGACCTGGGGTTCTACCTCGTCTGCCTGGCCTTCGCGCTGCCGACGGCGCTCAAGTCGGAGTTCTACGGCTACCGCGTCTGGGGCAACTTCGCGACGGTTGCGTACGGCTTCGGCGTGCTGCACAGCGGGTGGCTGCTGTGGTCCGCGCGCAAGGGCCGTGAACCGCGCGGCGTGCTGGGCTCGCGCTGGTGCGGCATCGCCGCCGTCGGCTTGTTGGCAATGATCCTTCCGTTGGCGCTCCTGGTGATTCGCCGACTGACCGGAGTGGACTGGCTGATCACGCCGTTCTCCTGGGCCGCGCAGCCCGAGGTCTGGGTGATCGAGCGGTCCGCGGATCTGCTGCTGCACCACGGAACCCCGTACGTCGACGTCACCGCGCTCGGCCGGGCCCCCGAAGTAAACGATTACACACCATACGGTCCGGTGATGGCGCTCTTCGGCCTGCCGCGGGCGGTGTTCGGCGGCTCACCGATCGCGGACGCGCTCACCGACGCCCGCTGGGTGTTCGCGCTGGCCGCCTGCGCGTGCGTGCTGGGCACGCTCAAGCTCCTGAAGTGGCCGAAGGTCCCGGTCGGGGCCGCACAGCTCGCGCTCGCCTGCCCGCTCACCGCGCTCACCTGGGCCGTCGCCGGGCCGGACCTCGCGATCGTCGGCTTGCTGGTGCTGTCCTGCGCGCTCGCGGCCACCGGGCGGGTCGCCTGGTCGGGACTCGTGCTGGCGCTGGTGATCAGCGCGAAGCTGATCGTCGTGCCCGCGGCCGCGGTGCTGGCGGTGTTCGTGCTGGTGCGCCGGGGAAAGCCCGCGCTGACCCGGTTCCTGGCGGCGCTCGTGGCGACGACGGCCGCACTGCACCTGCCCGTGTACCTCGTGGACCCGGCCGCGTTCGTCGAACACGTCTTCCGGTTCCCCCTCGGGATGGGCGCCGTGCGCTCGCCCGCGGCCAGCCCGCTGCCGGGCCACCTGATCGCCGGTCTCGGCGTGGCCGGCCAGGTGACGGCGTTCGTCCTCGTCGGCGCCGCCGCCGTGGCCATGCTGCTCTGGCTGGTGCGCCGGCCCCCCGCGAACGGCTCCGGCGCACTGCTGCGCATCGCCGTCGGACTCGGCGCGTTGATCCTGCTGACCCCGGCCACCCGCTACGGCTACCTGGTGTACCCGCTGGTCCTGCTCGGGGCCCACCTGGTGTTCCGCGTGGCCGAAGCCTCGGCTGCGCGCCCCCCGCGCAGCACTTCGGAAACTACTTCTTCTTGACCCGCGTGGCCCCGCCGCGCCCCCGCAGCTGGACTCCGGACTCCGACAGCACCCGGTGCACGAACCCGTAGGACCGGCCCGTCGACTCCGCGAGGGCCCGGATGCTCGAGCCCTTCTCGTATTTCTTCTTCAGGTCAGCGGCCAGCTTGTCGCGCGTGTTGCCGGTGATCCGCGCGCCTTTCTTGAGATCAGCCACGTCGATCGCCTTCCCGCCGAGAGTGTTCTGGGCCACATATCGGCCCCTGCCGGGGCAATGATCGAACACTGAGCGCCGGATTGCCAGACGACAGCCGGAAAACGACCGAAATTGCGATCACATTGGGCCATTCCAGTGCCTCACCGGGAGTGATCTTGCACCCGAATGGACGCACGGCTCAGGCGAGCTGGACAAGTTCCAGGTAGTCCGCCGACCAGTGGTCCTCGGTCCCGTCGGGCAGCAGGATGACCCGCTCGGGCTCCAGGGCCTCGACCGCGCCCGGGTCGTGGGTCACCAGGACGACGGCGCCGGAGAAGCTGCGCAAAGCGTCCAGGACCTGCGCTCGGCTGGCCGGGTCGAGGTTGTTCGTCGGCTCGTCGAGCAGCAAGACGTTGGCAGCGCTGGAGACCAGGCCGGCCAGCGCGAGCCGGGTCTTCTCGCCGCCGGAAAGCGTGCCGGCCGGCTGGTCGAGTTGTTCGCCGGTGAAGAGGAACGAACCCAGCAGGTTCCGCAACTCCTGCGCCCCGGTGTCCGGGGAGAGATGTCGGATGTTTTCCCACACCGACGCATCATGATCAAGAGTTTCGTGTTCCTGAGCGTAATAGCCCAAACGCATTCCGTGACCCGGCACGATCTCGCCGGTGTCCGGGGTTTCCATTCCGCCGAGGAGCCGGAGCAAAGTGGTCTTTCCCGCGCCGTTCAGGCCGAGTACGACCACCTTCGAGCCGCGGTCGATGGCGAGGTCGACGCCGGTGAAGATTTCCAGTGAGCCGTACGACTTCGACAGCCCCTCGGCGGTCAGCGGCGTGCGGCCGCAGGGCGCCGGGTCCGGGAACTTGATCCGGGCGACCTTGTCGGCCACCCGGGTCTCGTCGAGCGAGGACAGCATCTGCTCGGCGCGGCGCGCCATGTTCTTGGCCGCCACGGCCTTCGTCGCCTTGGCGCCGAGCTTCGCGGCCTGCTGCTGCAGCGCCGACGCCTTCTTCTCGGCGTTGGCGCGCTCGCGGCGGCGGCGCTTCTCGTCGGTGGCGCGCGCGTCGAGGTAGCGCTGCCAGCCCATGTTGTACAGGTCGAGCTCGCCGCGGGTGGCGTCGAGGAACCAGACCTTGTTGACGACGTCGGCCAGCAGCTCGACGTCGTGGCTGATCACGACCAGGCCGCCGTCGTGCTGCTTGAGGAAGCCGCGCAGCCAGTTGATGGAGTCGGCGTCGAGGTGGTTGGTCGGCTCGTCGAGCAGCAGGATCGTCTCGGACTTGCCGCCGGCGCCCGCTTCGGCCGCGGCGAACAGGATCCGCGCCAGCTCGACGCGGCGGCGCTGACCACCGGAAAGCGTCTGCAGCGTCTGCGCCAGGATCCGGTCGGCGAGGCCGAGGTTCGAGCAGATCCGCGCGGCTTCGCTCTCCGCCGCGTACCCGCCGAGCGAGGCGAAGCGCTCTTCGAGCCGGGCGTAGCGGTTGATGGCCTTGTCGCGCGCGGCTTCGTCGACGAGCTCGGCCATGGAGGCCTGCGCCTTCTCCATGTCGCGCATCAGCTTGTCGAGGCCGCGCGCGGAGAGCACGCGGTCCTTGGCGGTGACCGAAAGATCACCTTCGCGCGGGTCCTGCGGCAGGTAACCGAGCTCGCCGCTGCGGCGGACCTCGCCCGCGTGCGGCTCGCCCTCGCCGGCGAGGACCTTCAGCGAGGTGGTCTTGCCCGCGCCGTTGCGGCCGACGAGACCGATGCGGTCGCCGGGCTGGATGCGGAGGGTGACGCCGTTGAGCAGGATGCGCGAACCCGCGCGCAGCTCAAGGCCGGTGGCCGTGATCAAGGGAACTCCCGTGGACGGGGGTGAACGGAGGACAGCGACAGGCGGCCACTCGGGCCGCGGCGTCACTCCAGCTGGATATCCACGGAGCCCAGTGTACGGGGCGGGGGCCACGGGTTTTTCCGGACGTGTGCGGTCTCACCCGTCGCGCAGCGTGACCTGCACCGACACCGCGCGCGCCGCCGCTTCCCCGAGAACGGCGAAGCTCGGCTCGCCGATCTCCAGCACCCGGGGCTCCGCGCGGGCGAACAACGGCGCCAGCCGGCGGTCCACGCGCAGCTCGTCGAGGGCCCGCCGGTCGCCGCCGAGCACCACGGCGTCCACTTCGGACAGCCGCGGCACGAGCACCTCGAACGCGTCCTTCGCCGCGTCCTGCAGCGCGTGCCGCGCCTGTCCCGCGCGACGCCGGGCGAAGCGCTG
>NZ_JAAGNB010000299.1:0-29150 GCF_010550475.1 Amycolatopsis sp. SID8362 | reverse complement strand
CGCGCGTAGCGCCCGCGGACCCGCCGGTCCGGCGCCGGCGCCCCGACGACCACGATCGCCGCGGGCGTGGGCCCGCAGCGGGTGCGCAGCCGCTGGACCACCTCGAACGCGACGAACGCGCCCATGCTGAACCCGATGACGAGGGTCCGCCGCACCTGCTCGGGATCCTGGCGCAGCACCTCGCCGGTCACCTGCTCGGCCAGCTCCTCGAGCGAAGCGGGCGGGCGGGCGCCCAGCCGGTCGCCCCGGCCGGGGTACTCCACGGCCTGGACCTCGGCTCCGGACGCGACGTCCGCGATGTGCCGGAACATGCCGGTGGTGCCGCCGGCCGGGGGGAACAGGAGATAGCGGTGGCTGTTCGGGACACCCGCGGACAACGTTCTGATGGCAGCCGGCATGAGGAACCCTTCGACGAATGGGGAGATGAATTTCCGAAAAGGAAATTCGCGTCAGAGTTTTTGATTGGGTGAGCATTGTGAATGCGGCTCGGTTGCCGGGGGCCGAGGCTCCGGTGTTCCCGCCGGCCGATGTCGATCATCGACCGTCTCGAAAAGATACGTCGCGGCAAGGTGTTCGCGCGTAACGGTTTGATCGCGTTGTCGGCCGGTGTTCGTGCTGGTGGACGCGATCACCCACCGGGGTGATTGCACTGTCCGGTGTGGTGGGTGACCATCGTTTGAGGATTCCGGTGACCGCGTGAAGTTATCGGCGCAGCAGATTACCGAAGGGATTTCATGTATCGGCGCGTCGGTGATTAGGGCGGCCGGCACGAACTTGAAGTCCGTGATCACCCGCCGCTGAGGACGGATGTCGCTCCCCGCGTGCGCCGGTCCACACGGACCAGAAGCCGGCCGATCACGTGCGCACGAAAGCCGCTCGTTCCAACGGAGTCAGCCGTTCGAGCAGGACCAGTGCCGCCGTCGGCACCGAATCCGCGAGTTCCGCGGACCTCGCCGGATCCTGGTAGTCCCGTACCGCAAGCAGCTCTCCTGGACGGCGTCCTCGGCCTCGGTCACGCTGCCGAGGATCCGGGAGGCGATCGACCGCAGCATCGGCCGCGCCTGCTCGAAGTCCTCGATCCTGGTCGCCGCGAGCCGCTGCGGACCCTCTAAGCAGCACCACCACGAAGTCGGAACCCTGGGCTACTGATCTCGGCCGGCCGCGGCGGCAGAGTTTCGCCGAGAGGCCGCCGACACCGGCGGCAGCACCACGACTTCGGTGGAGGAATCCCATGACCGTCCGGACGATGCCGCTGCTCACGACGAGGACTCCAGGTGCCCTGGCGACCTGGGTGCTCGGCACCGTCGCCGTGGGCATGGTGCCGTGGGCGTTCGTCCTGGGCCGGTCCCTGCCCGCGACCACGCAGGTGCGGCACTGGCCGGCCGCGTGGATCGGGCTCGACCTGGCTGTGGCGCTCGGCTGCGCGACCACCGCGCGCCTGCTCCACGTCGGTGATGACCGCGCTCGCCTGCCGGCGTCGACCGTCGCGGCGCTCATGGCGATGGACGCCTGGTTCGACGTCCTCACCGCCCAGGCCGGCGCCGAATTCACCCAGGCCGTCGTCTGCGCGGTGCCGGAGCTGGCCTTGGCCGGCCTGTGCGCATGGCTCGCCCTGCGCACCACTGACGAGGTGGTACCAGGTTCACCATGCGATCGGGTACAGGCTTCATGGCCCCGTCCTCCCGCGGTGCCCTAGCGTCGTGCCATGACGATTCCAGCCGGCCTGAGACGCGCGGTCCTGCGGGCGCGGCGGGACACCGGGTTCCTCGCCGCCGGGGTGCTGCCGCACCTGGCGCTGGTGCCCGTGTGGGCCTGGGCGGCGACGACCACCGACCGGACGGGGAACTGGCTCCTCACGGTTTCCGTGTCCGCCGCACTGGTCCTGCTCGGCGCCCCGGTGCTGACGGCCGTTCAGCGGGTCCGCTACCGGGTGCTCATCGGTGTGGACGTCCCCCGGCTCACCGCGCCGGGACAGTGGACGTGGGCCTCGACCGCCCGGTGGCTCGCGGCGACGCGGCCGTGGCGCAAGATCGGCTACCACCTCCTGCTGGGCCCGCTGCTCGCGCTGCTGGAGCTGCTGGTGCTCGCGGTGGCAGCGGCGGGCCTGGCGGGTTTCAGCGCCTACGCCTGGTCGTGGGCGCTGCCCACCGAAATCCGCCAGGACTGGTTCGGCTACCTGACCCAGCTGCCGGCCTACACCGCGGCTGGACTCCTTCTCCTGTGCGCCCTGCCGTGGACCGCGCGGGCCGTGGCCCGGTTCGAGGCTCGGCCGGCGGTGGGCCTGCTCGGGCCCAGCCGGGCGCAGCGGCTCCAGGAGCGGGTCGACCAGCTGGCCGTGAGCCGGACCGACCTGATCGAGGCCGTCGACGCGGAGCGCCGGCGGATCGAGCGCGACCTGCACGACGGCACCCAGCAGCGGCTGGTGTCCCTCGCGGTCAACCTGGGCCTGGCCCTGGCCACCCGTCCGGACCTGCCGGGTGCTGCCCGCGAGGTGATCGCGAAAGCGCACTTGGAGGCGAAGGAGGCGATCGCCGAACTCGACGACCTGGTGCGGGGGCTGCACCCGGCCGTGCTCGAAGACCGGGGTCTGGACGCGGCGTTGTCCGGGCTGGCCGCCCGCACGCCCCTGCCGGTGCGGCTGCGGGTCGACCTGGCCGAGCGGGCGGCGCCCACCGTGGAGTCGGTCGCGTACTTCGTGATCTCCGAGGCGCTGACCAATGCGACGAAGCACGCCAACGCGATGCGTGCCGAGGTGCTGGTCCGTCAGGTCGGCGAGGTGCTGCGAGTGCGCGTCACCGACGACGGGCTGGGCGGTGCCGACGCCGACGGCACGGGGCTGACCGGGCTGGCCAAGCGGGTCGGCTCCCTCGACGGGGCCTTCCACGTCAGCAGCCCCGCCGGCGGTCCCACCACCATCACCGCGGAGCTGCCGTGCGCGCGGTGATCGCCGAGGATTCGGTGTTGTTGCGGGTCGGCCTGGCCAAGGTGCTGGAGAGCGGCGGGTTCCAGGTCGCCGCGGAAGCCGGCGACGCGGCGGGATTGCTGGCGGCGGTGGCGGAGCACCGGCCCGGACTCGCCTTGATCGACGTCCGGATGCCGCCCGGCTTCACCGACGAGGGGGTGCGGGCGGCGATGGAGATCCGCCGCCGCTGGCCGGGGACGCCGGTGGTTTTGCTTTCGCAGTACGTGGAGGAGCGGTACGCGGCCGACCTGCTGTCCGCGAACACCAGCGGGGTGGGCTACCTGCTCAAGCAGCGGGTCGCCGATGTCGCCGACTTCGTGGCGGCGGTCCGGCGGGTGGCGGACGGGGGCACGGCCCTGGACCCGCAGGTCGTCGCCCAGCTGCTGCTGCGGCGCGACAGCGACCCGCTGGCGCGGCTGACCCCGCGCGAGCGGGAGGTGCTCGGCCTGATGGCCGAGGGCCGCTCGAACGCCGGTATCGCGCAGGCGCTGGTGGTCAGCGAGAGCGCCGTGGCTAAGCACATCAACAACATCTTCGCCAAGCTCGACCTGCCCGTCGCCGACGCGGACCACCGCCGAGTCCTGGCCGTGCTGCGGTTCCTCGGGGCGTCCCGGGCCTGACCCGGAAACGGCCTCGAGCCCGGCCCGGTCCGGCTAGGCTGGAGGCATGACCGACTCGAGGCGGGGTTCCGGCGAATCGCCGGAGGAGCTGGCGAACGCGTTGCGGGACCAGGCCAGGAGCGCCGCCACCCAGGCGTTGCGCACGGGCCTGGAAGACATCGAAGACCGGCACGGCCAGCACGTGGCCGACGAGGTCGCCGCGCTGGTCGACGTGGATGGCGTGTTCGCCGGCCTGGACGACCCGGTCACGGCTCGCCGGGCGCAGCCGGAGGACGACGGGCCGTACGAGTTCAAGCCGGTCGGCTCGCTGTAGGGGTCACTTGCGCCAGTCGTAGCTCAGCGTGGGCGGGTGGTCGGAACCCTTCGTGACGGTGAGCTGGTCGCCGGGGTGCGCGGCGGCGTACCGGACCATCTCGGCGTACATCCGGTCGCGCATCCCGACGTCCCGCACCTCGATCGTGGCGCGCTGGGCCAGGTGGAGCTCGCCGGCGTCCACGTTCGGGTCGTTGCGGATCGCCAGGTTCCAGAAGTGCTTCTTGTCGGTGCCGTCGGCGCCCTGGCCGTCGTTGGTGAAGTAGACCTTGCCGGTGTCCTTGTCGTAGATCGTCTGGGTCACCTTGATCTGGTCGTCACCCTGAGCGGCGTTGAAGTGCCCGTTGTTGTTCGGCGATTCGCTGGTGTAGAAGCCGACTTCCCCGCCGAACGCGTGGTTCGCGTACTTGCCCTTCCACAACTCCAGCCGGTACGTCTTCCCGGTCTCGGGGTCGGTGAACTCCATGTTGTCGCCGTCTTCGCCGGTGTCCTGGAGCCTCATCCCGAAGGCATGCCCGATCTTGTCGTAGAAGTCTTTCCAGCCCAGGTAGCTCTGCACCGAATGCTCGCCGGTGGTGAAGAAGCCGCCTTCCTCGTTGTACCGGAAGCCGAGGTAGTCGAAGATCTTCTGCGCGACCTCGGGGTTCTGCATGATCTTGTTCCAGTCCTGGTGGAGCAGCGCCTCCCGCAGTTCCGGGTACTTCTTCAGCAAGGCGAGGAGCCCGGGTATTTCGCGGAGCATGATCGCGCCGATCTCGGCGAGGTTCCGCTTCTCGGAGCCCGCGAGCTCCCACACCTGACCGGTCTTGAACCGCAGCTTCTGGCCCTCGATGAGCAGGATCGCGTCGTAGGTGGTGGTCACCCGTTCCAGGTCGGCCAGCAGGGCGAGGGCCTGCGCCTTGACGGCCTTGTCCTGCGCCCAGGCGACGGCGAGGTCGACCCGGCGGATCCCGAAGCCGTGCCAGCCGTGGTCGAGCTTCTGCTGGAGGCCCTGTGCGTTCGCGCGCGTGTTCCGGGCTTCCTGCTGGGCCTTCGCCAGCGCGTCACGGATCGTCTCGAACGACTTGGCCGACTCCTCGAGGTCGTGGGCCTGGTCGTCGCGGTTCTTCTTGAACGCTTCGAGCGAGGTGAGCGCCGCTTCGCCGGCCCCGCCCTGCCAGGCCTCGCTCAGCTGCACGCGCACGCTCTCCAGCAGGGCCTTGGTGTCGGCGATCGTTTCCTTGGTGGCCCGGCAGGCCCGGGCGCGGTCGTCCAGTTCGGTGGTGCTGCCCTTCTCCACCTGGTCGGCGAGCGCGTAGATCTTGTCGAACACCGTCACCGGTCGATCCTCCCGAAGCTGCTGTCCAGCGCTTTCAGGAAGGCGTCGCGGGCCCCGGAATCGGTGCTGTGGTAGCCCTTCGCGGCCGTCTGGATGCTCTCGATCAGGGTGTCGACCTGCTGCTGCGCGGCGTCCAGGTCGTCCTTGCGCGTCGCCAGCCAGACGTCGTAGTCCCCGGCGAAACCGCCGGCGCGAGCCGTGCTCCCGACGTTCGGCGAGCCGCCGATGGACAGCGCCGGCGACGTCCCCGCACCGAGCTTGGCCGCCGCGGCCTTGATGTCCGCGACGTCGACCTCGAAACCCACCGGAACTCCCTCTCCGCCGCCCGAGTGACAGGCCCCGTCGGCAATGTAACAGTTTGCCGCAGGCCGGCAGCCGAAATGCCGTTTTCGGTCCCCCGGTCAGTGGCCAAAACCGGACACGGTGTTCCCGGCCGGTCAGTTCATGCCTGTGTCGCCGGATGGACACCCGGCCGTCGAGCGGTGTTCCCCGGGGCCACGCAGGATCTCGCCGATGTCCCTCGTCCACCCTGGGGTGAAGATGCGTACTCGCGCCAAGTTCGGCCGGTTCCTCACGGTCGTCGTCGCGGCGGCGGCCGGTGCCGGGCTGATGAGTTCGGGTGCGGCGGCCTCGCGGCCTTCGTTCTGCGGACACGACCACAGGTCGGCGCCGGATGCCGGGTACTTGTGCGCGGGTGCCGGTGACCTGCTCGACGTGCGGATCGGTGACGTGCACCCGACGCAGCCGTCGCTGGGCTACGACGAGGTCTACTACAAGCTGGGCCGCTACACGCTCGGCAAGGACGCGGTCAACAAGAAGTTCGACGACTGGTGCGAGGCCGACGGCCGGATCGCCGCGGCGTCGGTGGCGCCCGGCGCTCGCCTGGACGACCCGGCCTCGTTCACCTGCCAGCTGGCGGTCGGCGCGGAGACGCCGGACAGCGTGGCCGCGATGAAGACCGTCGTGATCGGGCCCGGCGGCGAGCCGTTCCTCACCGACGGGCACCACACGCTGACCTCCTTCGCCGAAACCCCCGACGGCGGCCTGAACCTGCACGTCCGGCTGCGGGTGCTGGCGAACTACAGCACGCTGACCCGGCAGGACTTCTGGGCGCGGATGCAGGAGCACAAATGGGTGTGGCTGCGTGCCGCGGACGGCGGCCCGGTCACCGTGAACAAGCTCCCGAAGTCGGTGGGACTGGCCAACTTCGGCGACGACCGGTTCCGCGGCCTGCTCTACTTCGGCCGCGACATCGGCTACGCGCAGAACGACCTGCCGTTCCAGGAGTTCTATTGGGGCGCCTGGCTGCGCGAAGCCAAGCCGGTCGACCTGAGCGCGTGGAACCGCGGTGCCCTGGACAGCTACCTGGCGACGGTTCAGTCCGTCACCCGGGCGATGGTCGCCCTGCCCAAGGACACCGCGGTGGACAGCGGCTTCACGGCCGCGGACCTCGACGCACTGGACGCCTGGAACGACGGCGCCGCCCCGGCCAAGGGCGAGTTCGGCAAGCTGAGCAAGCCCTACGGCGACATCAAGCCCGGCAAGCTCGCCTACGCCCTGGAGTACAAGAAGATCCACGGACTCGGCTGATCGCCGTCCGCGCCGGCCTACAGCTGGGTGGCGCCGCCGTCCACGGGAATCTCGGCGCCGGTGGTGAACGTCGCGTCGAAGGCGAGGTACGCCACCGTCGCCGCGACTTCGGCCGGCTCACCGAACCGCTGCATCGGGCTGTGCGCGATCATCTCGGCCTTGGTCTGTTCGGCGACGTCCGGTGGCAGGGTCGCTTCGAGGATTCCGGTCGCGATCGGGCCCGGGCTGACGGCGTTGACGCGGACCTGGCGGTGCAGGAGTTCCTGGGCCAGGGACCGGGTCATCGACCGCAGCGCGGCCTTGGTCGCGGCGTAGGCGCTGATCATTTCGAGACCCTTGACGTTGGCCACCGACGTCGTCAGCACGACGCCCGCGCCCGCGCGCAGCAGCGGCGCCAGCTTCTGCACCGTGAAGTACGGTCCCTTGGTGTTCACGGCGAACAACTCGTCGTACTGCGCTTCCGACATCGCCTCGAACGGCGCGAACGCGGTCACGCCCGCGTTGACGAACAGCGCGTCCACCGCGTCGAACTCCGCCCGCACCAGCCGCGGCAGCTCTTCGACGTCGGCCATCGACGCGGAATCGCTCCGCACGGCCACCGCCCGGACCCCGAGGCGCTGGCGCGCGGTCTCGAGCTTCTCCTTGTCCCGTCCGGTGATCAGCACCCGTGCGCCGCGGGCCACCAGCAGTTCGGCGGTCGCGAGACCGAGCCCGCTGCTGCCGCCGGTGATCACGACGTTCTTTCCCTCGTATGCGTTCATATCCCGAGTCAACCGCCGGTCCCGCGAGGGCGTCCAAGACCCGTTCCGCATGCCGCCATACGTCCGGCGCATGGCGGCGTAGGCTCGAAGCGTGGATCTCGATCTACGGCTGGTCCGGTACTTCACGGTCGTGGCGGAGCACGGCAACTTCGGGCGCGCCGCCACGGCTCTGCACCTGGCCCAGCCGTCGCTGAGCCGCCAGATCCAGCGGCTGGAACACCACCTCGGCCTGCGGCTGTTCGCGCGTACCCCGCAAGGCACCAGCCTCACCACGGCCGGTGCGGCGTTCCTGCCGCGCGCCCACGCCATCCTCGAAGCCGCCGCCGACGCGGTGAAGGTCGCCCGCGCCGCCGACCCGCCGCGGGAAATCACCATCGGCTACGTCGAGGGCCTGATCGTCACCCCCGCGGTCCGGGCGCTGCGTCACCGCTACCCGGACGCTCGCGTCCGGACGCGGCACCTGCGCTGGCACGACACCCACGCGTTGCCCGAAGGCCGGGTCGACGCACTGGTCGCCCGCGAACCGCTGCCGTTCCCCGCGACGGTGACGCCGCTGTACGAGGAGCCGCGCGTGCTGCTGGTCCCCGCCGCCCATCGCCTGGCGGGCAAGGAAGTCGTCTCGGCGGACGACCTGGGTGACGAGGACCTGGTGGCGTGCACGGTGACACCGACGCTCTGGGGCATCCCGAAGGACGGCTCGCCACCCCCGGCCCCGGACGACAGCTTCGAGGACAAGCTGGAACTGGTGGCTTCGGGAAGCGCTGTGGCGATCCTGCCCGCCGGCGACCACCGGCCCCGGCTGCGCGAGGACGTGGCGGCGGTCCCGGTCGTGGGCTTCGGGCCGTGCCGGGTCGTGGTCGCGACCCGGACACAGGACCCGAACCCGCTGCTGGCACCGTTCCTCGAGGCCGCGCGGCTGCTGGTGCCCGCGGCCGCGAGCGGCGAATGAGCCACGTCCTTCTCAAGGGCGTTTGACGGGCGCGTCTTCCAGCCGCGCAAGCTCCTCCGCGCTCAGCGTGAGATCCGCGGCTCCGGCCGAGTCGGTGATGGAAGCCGGGCGGCTGGCTCCCGGTATCGGGATCACCGCCGGGCTGCGGGTCAGCAGCCAGGCCAGGGTGATCTGCTGCACGGTGACGCCGCGCTCGGCCGCGATCTGGTGGAAGGCGGTGCCGGCGGACGTGGGGCCGGAGGTGCCGTCGAGGGAGCTGCGCGAAATGCCGCCGAGTGGGCTCCAGGGCAGGAAAGCCAGCCCGAGCCGGGTGCTCAGCCGCAGCTCGGGCTCGCTGTCGCGGACGGCGGGGGAGTACTCGTTCTGGACCGAGACGAGTCCGTCGCCGAGGATCTCGTGCGCCTGGTGGATCTGGGCGGTGGTGACGTTGGAGATTCCCGCGGCGCGGATCGTGCCGGCGTCGAGCAGTTCGCGCAGCGCGCCGACGGACTCCGCCCAGGGCACGGCCGGGTCCGGCTTGTGCAGCTGGTACAGGCCGATCGTGGCGCCGCCCAGGCGCTTGGCGGAGGCCTCGGCGGCCTGCTTGAGGTGGGCGGGAGTGGCGTTGACGGTCCAGCTGCCGTCGCCGGGACGGCCGCGGCCGCCCTTCGTGGCCACCAGGACGTCGGAGGTGTCGCCGCCGTAGCGGGCCAGTGCGCGGGCGATCAGCAGCTCGTTGTGGCCTTGTTCGCCGGCGTGCCAGTGGTAGCTGTCGGCGGTGTCGATGAGGGTGACGCCGGCGTCGAGGGCCGCGTGGATGGTCGCGATGGCGCGCGTCTGGTCCGGCCGGTGTTCGACGGACAGCGGCATGGCGCCCAGGCCGATGGCGCTGACGGCGGTGCGGGCGAGGGTGCGGTAGCGCATGGTGGCTCGGTTCCTCAGGCGGTGGGTGACGGTGCGGTGGCGAGGGCTTCGGCGACGGCGCCGGGCAGCCAGTCAGCGGTGTGGGAGAAGGAAAAGCCCAATTTCTTCGCGCGGGCGTTGCTCATGGCGTAGTGGCGGTCGACGGAGAACGGCGAAGCCTCCGCGCCCGCCGGGACCGTCCGGTAGACGGGCTCCCGGCCGGCCTGCGTGGCGACGACCGTCGCGAGGTCGTGGACGTCGAGCGGGCCGTCGGAGCAGGCGTTGGCCGGGCCGGTGAAGCCGGCGGTGGCCGCCCACCGCAGCAGGTCCGCCAGTTCCTCGTGGTGAATGAAGACCGTGGGCCGCGCGTTCGCGTGCACAGCGATCTCTTCGCCTTGGGTGATGCGCTCCGTGTAGTGCGCCAGCCGGCCGGTGAAGTCCTGCGCGCCGCCGCCGAGCACGTGGGCACAGCGCACACTGGCGAACGCGAAGCCCTCGGCGCGGGCGAAGACGGCTTCCGCCTGGCGCTTGCCCTCCGCGTAGTGCGTCTCCAGGTACGTGTCGTCGTGCCAGGGCAGGTCCGTGGCCACCGTCCAGGAGGCCGGGTCGACGAGTTCCTCCGGCACCGGCGTGCCCGGAGGCACCGCCGGCAGCGCGGCGGTCGCGGGGTCGTAGACCTCGATCGTGGAGGTCATGACGTAGCGCCGGGTGCGGGCGGCGAAGACGCGGGCGGCGACAGCGGCCTGCACCGGGGTGTAGCAGACCTGGTCCACCACGACGTCGAAGGTGCGCGAGCCGAGGGCGGTCGTCAGGGCCGTCTCGTCGTCGCGGTCGGCGACGAGGTGCTCGACGTCGGCCGGAGGCGGGGTGGAGCCGCGGTTGAGCACGGTGACCTGGTGGCCCGCGGCCCGCAGGCGCTTCACCAGGAGCTTTCCGAAGTAGCGGCTTCCGCCGATGACGCAGATCCGTTGCATGCCGCCATCGTGGCGGCCTATCGTCAACAGCAGAAGTCCCGACTTGCTGGTTGCGTGTTAAGGAAAACTGTTGATCGATGTGCAGCGGCTCCGCGTCCTGCGGGCGGTGGCGGAGCACGGCAGCTTCAACCAGGCGGCCACGGCCCTCCGCCTCACCCCCTCGGCCGTCTCCCAGCAGGTCGCCGCGCTGGAGCGCAGCCTCGGCGCGCAGGTCGTCGCCCGCAGCACCCGCGGCGTCACCCTCACCCCGGCCGGCCGGATCATGGTCGGCGCGGCCGAATCCGTCGCGGCGGAGCTGGAGCACGCGCAACGGCAGGTCTCCCAGCTCGGCACCGGCCGGACCCAGCTCACCGTCGCCACCTTCACCAGCGGCGGCAGGCTCCTGCTGCCCGCAGCTCTCGCCCGGCTCATGGCGGTCCATCCCCGCACCGTGGTCCACATCAGGGAGGGCGAGCCCGAGGACACCCTGCCGCTCGTCCGCCAGGGCGCCGTGGACCTCGCCCTCGCCTACCACTTCGACGGCCCGCTTCCCGCCGGACCGGGCCCCCGCACCGGTCCGGAGTGGACACCGCTGCTGGCGGACCCGCTGCACGTCGTCCTGCCGCGAGGGCATCGGTTCGCCGGCCGCGACGTGCTCGACCTCGCCGAGCTGGCGGGCGAACCCTGGGTGCTCGGCTGTCTGAAGACCGAGGCGTACCTGCGTCGCTACGCCGAGCGCGCGGGCTTCGACCCGGAAGTACGCGGGACCACCACCGATTACTTCTTCGCCCGCTCGCTCGTCGCCGCGGGGATGGGAATCTCGCTGATCCCTTCCATCGCGCTCACCCCGGAAATCCCCGGCCTGTCCACCGTCCCGATCAGCGCGCCGGGGCCGGTCCGCCACATCGGCGTCGCCGCCATCAGCCGCGACGACCGGCCGGAGGTCACGACCCTCATCCACACGCTTCGCGAGCAAGCGACGCAGGACGCTGATCCGGCACTCACTGTTCAGGGCCGGCCAGGCCGTGGAGGACGAGGTTCGTGACCGTGTCGGGGACGCGGTCGTCGCCGGTGGGCAGGGCGTGGTTGAGGCCGGCGAGCACGAGGCCCACCGCGGCGGCCACCAGTTCCGGGTCGCCGGCGAGCGGCTCGCCGCGGTCGCGCCGGTTCTCCAGGTGCTTGCGCAGCGGGGCCGTCCAGGTGGTCAGCTCGTCCCGGAATCGGCCGGACGCCGGGGCGGCCGCGGTCGCCGACTGCAGCAGGGCGATGGCGGTGGGGCGGTGGGTGCGCAACGTGGTCCAGCAGGCCGTGACATGCGCGCGGAGGTCGTCGGGGGCCGGCGGCTCGGTGAGTTCGCCGCGCAGCACGGTGAGGAGCTGCTCCTTGTCCCGGAAGTGGCGGTAGAACGACCCCACCGCCCGCCCGGCCGCGGCCGCGATGTCGGCGACCTTGGTCTCGAGGTAACCGCGTTCACCGAACAACCGCTTCGCCGCGGCCAGCAGGTCCGCCCGGGTGCGGCTCGCGAGTTCGTCCCGGGTGCTCATCAGCCGGTGACGTGGGGGAGGAGGTGCGCCGTGGAGTGCCGGAGCTGGTCGCGGACGGCGTCGAGGCCGACGTCGAGGAGGGTGTGGTCGCGTTTGCGCCAGCGTCCGGCGATCATGACCGCTTCGATGTCGCGGGCGGTGGCGTGCAGGGCGGTCGCGAACGGGTTCGGCGCCGGGGCGTCGATGACGACGAGGTCGGCCTGCATGCCTGCGTCGAGCCGGCCGACGCGGTCGGCGAGGCCGAGTGCGCGGGCGCCTTCGACGGTGGCCCAGGCGAGTGCCTGCTTCGCGGTGATCGTGGCGGTGAGGGAGAACGAGCCGGTGTCCCGCCGGTGGCGATCGTGGTCCTGGCCGCGCTGGTGCGCCAGGGCGATGCGGGCGGCGGAGAGCACGTCGGCGGGGGTGACGGCGTCGGTGTCGGTACCCAGCGACGGCGCGGCGCCGAGCCGGAGCAGGTGCCCGGTGACGGGAAAGCCGTGGCCCTGGCCGAGTTCGTTCTCGGGGGTGCTGGTGAGAGTCGCGCCCGCGTCGACCAGGGTTTTGAGCCAGTCGTCGGTGAGCCCGGCACCGTGGACGACGTTGGTGGCCGGGCCGAGCAGCCCGGCGTCCCGCACCGCTGCCCAGCCGGGGCCGGGTTCGCCGCCGCTCTGGTGCATCGAGACGACGAGCCCGCGTTCGGCGGCGGCGCGGAAGTCGGCGACCGCGGTGTCCGGAGTGGACAGTTGCGGGCCGCGGACGGCCACGCCGATGGTGAGCAGCGGCCCGCCGGCCAGGCGGTCGACCTCGCTGAACGGGTGGGTCGCGTCCGGCGCGGAATAGGGGGTGCCGTGCAGGAAGACGCCGCGGATGCCGGAGGCGCGAAGGCCGTCGAGTGCGGCGTCGGTGTGGTCCGGGGTGGGGGTGTTGTGGCACCAGTCGCCCAGGGTGGTGGTGCCGCGGTCGAGCTGGTCCAGCGCGCCGGCGAGGGTGCCGATCCGCATGTCTTCGGGGCGGTAGTGGCGGGCCACGGCGCCGTGCATGCGGCCGAGGTAGTCCGCCAGCGTCCAGTCGGTGCCGACCCCGCGCAGCGCGGTCTGCCAGGTGTGCAGGTGGGCGTTGACCAGGCCGGGCAGGATGATCCGGCCGGTGACGTCGACGATCTCCGCGCCGGTCGCGTCGAGGTTTTCGCCGACGGCCACGATGGTGTCGCCGTCGATGAGGATGTCGGCGTGTTCGGCGTCGGGCCGGTTCGGGGCCATGCTGATCACCTGCGCGCCGCGCAGCAGGGTGCGGCTCATCGGGTCTCCTCCGGGGTCAGCGCCCGGACAGCGGCGCGAGTCGAGGCGAGGAAGTCGTGGGTCGCGATGTGGCCGAGGTAGCCGTCGGGCCGGACGAGCAGCAGCGTGTCGCCCTCGATCCCATAGCCGCGGCGGAATCCCTGCCCGTCGACGGTGTTCCGCCGGAGCGGCGCTCCCGCGGCGGGCCAGTCGAGTTCGTCGCTCGCCGCCGCGGCCTGCGGGCCGTACGCGACCAGGGTGAAGTGCGGCCCCCGGAACGTGCCGAACAGGCGTGAGCCGGGTAGTTCGGCGTCCGGTGCGCGGTCGCCGACCTGCAGCGTCTTCGTGCGGTCCGCTTCGGTAGGTGCGAGCGGGCCGCCGTGGTAGGTCAGGGACAGCTGCTGTTCGTCCTTGCCACGGCGCAGGCTCGACGGGTCGAGCTTGGCGAGACCTTCGTACTTCTTCGTGGACAGGCCGAGCACGCCCGCGGCGATCGGCAGGCGTTCGGCTTCGTAGCTGTCCAGTAGGCGCGGGTCGGCTCCGGCGAGGACCTGGCCGAGCTTCCAACCGAGGTTGTAGGCGTCCTGGATGCCGGTGTTGAGGCCCTGCGCGCCGGCGGGGGTGTGGACGTGCGCGGCGTCGCCCGCGAGGAAGACCCGGCCGCGGCGGTAGGCCTCGGCCAGGCGGATGTTGGGCCGGAACACCGACCGCCACCGGATGTCGCGCACGGCGATGCGCCGGTCGCGGGTATGGGCCCGGATCCGCTGGGTGATCGCGTCCTCGCCGTCGGGTGGATCTTCGTCGGGGGAGAGGCGGATCATCCACTGGAACAGGTCGGTGTGCGGCAACGGGCAGGCGCCGACGAACCGGCCCTGCACCCCCGGCCAGACGTGCCAGCGAGCACCGGACAGGCCGGTGGTGACGGCGTCGACGATGAGCATCCGGTCTCCGTCGCGGGTTTCGCCGAGGAACCCCAGCCCGAGGTTCTTGCGGACGGCGCTGGCCCCGCCGTCGGCGCCCACGAGGTAGCGCGCGGTGATCCGTTCCGGGCCGTCGTCGCCGAGCACGGTCGCGGTGACCGTAGTGGCGTCCTGGGTGAACCCGGCGAGTTCGCGGCCGTATTCGACCTTGCCGCCGAGCCGCTCGAGGCGGTCGTGCAGCACGGCGTCGGTGCGGTACTGCGGGATCAGCCGGGTGTTCGGGTAGGGGACTTCGGCGGTGCGGTCGCGGTTGCGGAACATCCGCCAGGGGACGGTGACCGGGCCCAGGTGAATGCCGAGCCGGGGGTAGTCGCTGCTGCCGGCGAGGACGTCGTCGAGCACGCCGAGGTCGTCGAAGACCTCCAGGGTGCGCGGCTGGATGCCCTTGGCGCGGGAGCCTTCGAAGGAGTGCGGGGCCTTGTCGACGATCCGGACGGCGAGGCCGCGGCGGAGGAGGTCGATGGCCAGGGTGGTGCCGGCCGGGCCGGCCCCGGCGACGAGGACGTCGAGGGTGGTGGTCATGGTTCGAGCCGATCCGGGTGGGGAACGGCGAACGACGCGAGCAGGTCGCCGACGTCGTCCGGCCGTTCGTAGGGGGCCATGTGCCCGCATTCGGTGATGACGTGGGTGCGCCGCGGGCGCAACAGTTCCCGCACGGTGTCGAGGTGGGTGATCGGGGTGACCTGGTCGTCGTCGCCCCACACCAGCAGGACCGGGAGCCCCAGCTCGCCGGTGCGGCGGAACAGGTCCTGCCGCTCGTACAGCGGAAAGCGCTGCAGGGTCTGGAAGAACGCGTAGAGGGAACCTTCGTACCGGTAGGCGTCCCGAACCATGGCGACCAGCCGGGTGGACAGACCGGGGTCGCGGACGTTGTGCCCGAGGTGGTCTTCCAGGAGCTTGCGGCCGAAGCGCCGGGCGACGAATCCGGCGACGAAGTCGTTGCGCAGCAAACGTTGCTGCCGCGGGCGTTCGCCGAGCCCGGCCGGTCCGACGACGGTGAGCGTGGTGACCGATTCGGGGTGCAGGTTCGCGTAGGCCATCGCGACCAGTGCGCCCATCGAGGTGCCGACGAGGTGCCGTGGCGACGTGGGGTCCAGTGCCGAAGTCAGTTCGGCGAGCTGCCGGACGAACAACGCTTCGTCGTAGCGGCCCCGGATGCGGTCGGAGTAACCGCGTCCGTAGGCGCTGTAGGTGAGCGTGCGCAGGCCGCGGGCGTGCAGGCGGGCCGCGAGACCGTCCCAATAGGACAGCGGAATCGTGAGGCCGCCGACGAGGACGGCGAGTTCGCCGCCGTCGGGGCCGGCCAGCTCGTAGTGCGTCACCCCGTCGGACAGCTCGACGAAGCTGCCGCGCAGGGTGCGGCGGGTGGCCGCGTCGAGCCGGCGGTCCTCGTCGGCGGCGGCGAAGTACTTCATCGCAGGAACTCCGTGATCGCCGCGGCCACCCAGTCCGGGTCCTCTTCGGGCAGCAGGTGGCCACCGTCGGCGTGGACGCGCTCGGTGGCGCCGGGGACGTCGCGTGCGAAGTGCTGCCCGTCGACGCCGGCGCTGCGCAGGACCAGCGTCGGGACCGCGATCTTCGGGATCTCGGCGCTGCGGTCGGGCTGGTCGGTGTTGGCGAAGTCGACGAACGCAGACCGGTTCCCGGGACGGCTGGTCAGGGCGTGCACCCGGTCGACCATGGCGTCGTCCACGATCGCGGAGTTCGCGCCGACGGCTTCCCGCAGCCCGCGTTCGGTCGCGCCGCGCGGGAGCCAGCGCCGCAGCAGCGGGCGCAGCAGTGGGTTGCGGGCGAGCCGCAACCCGGCGGGCAGCGTCTTTTCCGGGTAGCCGGTGGCGTTGACCAGCACCAGCGCGTCGACCCGGTCCGGGGCGTCCAGGGCCAGGTTCCACGCGATGTTGCCACCGAGGGAGTTCCCGGCCACGGCGAAGTGCGGCAGGCCGAGCGCGGTGGTGAAGCGGGCGATGGTGCCCGCGTAGGTCCGGACGCGGTAGTCGCGGTCGGGGCGCGGCCCCGTCCGCCCGAAGCCCGGGAGATCCGGGCGGATCACGTCGTGCGACGCCGACAACAGTTCCGCGACCCGCTCGAAGCCCTCCGCCGACGACCCGCTGCCGTGCAGCAGCACTACGGCGGGCCCCTGACCTGCGCGTTCGTAGTGCACGCGGAGTCCGTCGACCGGGATTGACTGGATGTCGTTCATAATGGCAACAGTGTTGCCGTTATTGCGTGAGGTGTCAACCGCGGCCATACTGGGCGCGTGACCAGTCCGTCCCCGGCCGCTCGGCGGTCACGTGGCCGTCCCGCCGTCCCGCTGGACCGGATCCTCGCCGCGGCCCTGCAGCTCGTCGACGAGGAAGGCGCCGAGGCGCTGTCGATGCGGACCCTCGCCCAGCGCCTCGAATCCGGCACGGCGACGCTCTACCGCCACTTCGGCAACCGGGCGACCTTGGTCACCCACGTCGTCGATCGCGTCTTCGGTGAGGTCGACCTGGACGCCGCGTCGCTGGCCGAACTGGACTGGGACCAGGCCTGCCGGACGGTCGCGCGGGCGATGTTCGAGGCGCTGGGCAAGCACCGGCGGATCGCGCCCCTGCTGATGGAGCAGACGCCGACCGGCCCGAACGCGATGCTGCTGCGCGAACGCTGCCTGGCCATCCTCCTCGAGGGCGGGCTCTCGCCGCGGCTCGCCGCGCGCGCCTACGCGACCCTTGCGCGGTACGTCCTCGGCTTCGCGATCCAGCTCACGGGCGACGACGCCGAGCAGGCACGGGCGTCGGCGCACTTCCACGACGTGTCGCCGGCGGAGTTTCCGGCCACCCTCGCGGTCGCGGACTCGCTGCCGGTGCCGCTGGAAGACGAGTTCGCCTTCGGCCTGGACCTGATCGTCACCGGCCTGCGCGCGGCAGCACCAGCAGGGTGATGGAGTTCGCCGGGTAGGTCGCCGTGACGCTGCCGTGGTTCACGGCGAGATCCGTGCCTCGCACGATCGAGGAGAGATTGCCCGGGCTGTAGGTGAACCGCTGCGCCTTGCCGGTGCCGAACCCGGCGATCGACAGGGGAGAGCTGAGTTCGGCGCCCGTCTTGTTGAGCACCATGAGGGTCAGGGCGCCGTCGCAGCGGCGTTGCGCGCCGTAGATCGCGAGCTGTCCCTGGTCGGTGCTGGCCGCCGAGACGCTGATGTCGCCGAACTTGCTCCCGGCTCCGTCGTAGTTGCGGTACATCCGGAACGCGTACGCGGCCGGATCGGTCGGTTTCGGTTCGCCCCAGATGGTGGCGAGGTCGAGCCCTTCGCGGCCGAAGATGCCGAGGACGTCGGCTTCGGCGAGGGCGCCGTTGATGTCGTCCAGCGCGCCCCAGTTGTACTCGGTGATGGCGGTCTTGGTGCCCGGGTTGTACTGCGACACCCACTGTTTCATCGTGCGGATGAACTGCAGCGGGGGAGCGTTGACACCGCTGGGCCCGATCCAGGATTCCTCGACGTAGGACGGGTCCCAGAGCGAGCGGGTGGACCGCAGCCGCCACGCGTTGGCTTCGGGGGTCTTGTCGCCGCTGATCTGCGGGTAGTAGTGCTGGTCGAAGTAGTCGAGCAGCCGCTTGCCGGCGGTGGTGCTCGCGTCCTTCATGTTCTTCAGGAACCACTGGGACAGGTTGAGCCCGCCGTGCGCCGCGGCGTCGGCGCCCGGGGCGCAACCGTCCACACCGGACGCGACCCATTCGCAGTAGCCCCAGCCCGACGGGCCGAGGACCGCCGCGCGCGGATCGGCCTTCTTGATGGCCGCGGCGGTCGCCGTGCTCTTGCCGCCCAGTTCGTCGTCGGACACGGGCTGGGGGTGGACGTCGCGGTGCGTGGAACTCCACAGCACCGGTTCGTTGTCCAGTTCGTAGATCGGGACGCCGCCGCGGGCCGCCGTACCGAACTGGCTGACCAGGTGCGAGACCATTCCGCTTGCGAAGGACGCGTCCGCCGGGACGGAGGTGTCGGTGGGCTCGGCTCCGGTGAGGTCGGTGTTGTTCAGGCGGCCGTTGCCGCAGTTGGCGTCCCACTGGTCGAACGAGTCCTGGCTGGGGAAGCGGGTGGCCGGGAAACCGCAGGCGTGCGGTGACGACGGCGAGTCCTTCGCCACCCAGCCGGACATCGGCACGGTGACGACCTGCTTGATCCCGTGGTCGCGGTTGCGCTGGACGTAGGCCTCGAGGGTGTTGTCCGGCCCGGCCACGATGTTCTCGAAGTACCAGTCGCTGCCGGTGTTGTAGGTGTGGTTGGTGAAGTTGTAGCGGCTGCTCGCGTTGCCGCCCCAGCGCGAGACCGGCGTGCCGAGTTCGGCGACGAGCGCGGGATCGCCGCCGTTCATGCCGTAGATGTCGGGGCTGATCGCGTGCCGGGCGGCGAACAGGTTCACCGACAGGCTGAGCCCGGCGGCGGACGCCGGTGGTGCTCCGGTGGTCAGGAGCGCCGCCACCAGGCAGCCGCCCGCGGTGACGGATTTGCCGGACCGTAAGCGATTCCGCCGCCGAGCAGTCACCGTGGAACTCCTGACGTCGATGTGTGGGAGCGCTCCCACACGATACCGGCCGGACGTCGATCGTCAATCGGCCGAATGGCAACCGGCGTCGTTCCCCGTTGGCGGACCAGCACATTCGTCACGGCCGCGGGTGTAACTTCCTCGGAGCCGGGAGCCGGGAGCCGGGAGCCGGGAGCCGGGAGCCGGGAGCCGGAGTGCTGGTCGTTCAGGCGGCGGTGTCCGGCCCGATGGCGATCGCGTCGAGGTCGGGCAGCGGGCGGCCGCAGATCTCGTGGGCTTCGGCCGCGGTGAGGCCGAGCATCCGCAGCAGGTCCTTGGCGACCTGGTCGGTCGAGGCGGCGTCGTCGCGCTCGGGCTGCCGGTGCAGCAGGTGGCCGAGGCCGAGTGCGGCCCCGGCGACCGTGACCATGGCGAGTTCGGTGTCGGTCACGGTGAAGCGGCCGGCTCGCACGGCGGCCTCGATGTCGCGGCGGGCGCGGGGCGCCAGGCCGCTCTCCGAGGTGGCGAGTTCGAGACCGTGGTGCAGCAGCACCTTGCTGAGTTCGGGGTGGATCCGGTGCAGGCGCCCGGTCAGCCGGAAGCTCTGCGCGAAGACCTGTGCCGGGTCGTCGAGGTCGGTGGTCAGCTCGTCCAGCAGGGCGCCGTGGACGTCGAGGGCGTCCTCGACCGCCGCGTGGAAGAGCTGCTCCTTCGTTTCGAAGTGGTTGTAGAACGACCCCAGCCCGACGTCCGCGGCCTGGGTGATCTCCAGGATCGCCACCGCGGTCTTGCCCTCGGCGATGAGCGCCTGGGCCGCCCGGACCAGGGCCGCGCGGGTGCGCGCCTTGCGCCGGTCCAGTCGGCTCGGAGCGTGCTCCGGCATCCGTGCTCCCGTCTTCGCTGGTCGTCGCCGCATCGTAGCCCATCGCGTCAGTGGTGATGAATTCGTCAGAAACTCTTGACTGATGACTTGCTCGTAACTGACGATGTCGTCATCAATGTGGATGGAGGGAGCAGCCGTGGGAGATCCGCACAGCGGGCTGCACAGCGAGCACGGCGCGCTCGCGGGCGAGCACCCCGGCCGGGCGGCGAACCCGGTGATCAAGGTGCACGACCTGGCGTGGCTGGAGTTCGAGAAGCCTGACCTGGCGCGGGCGGAGGCGTTCGCCCGGGCCTTCGGGTTCACCCCGACGCTCAGCACCGGCCGCGAGCTGCACCTGCGGGGCACCGATGCCGGCGCGCCGTGTGTGCTCATCCGCAAGGGTGCTCGGTCGAAGTTCCTGGGACCGGCGTTCCTGGCCGCGACCCCGAGCGACGTCTTGCGGCTGGCCGAAGCCACCGGCCGGACGGTGAACAAGCTGCCGGAGACGCTGGGCGGCGTCGTCGTGGACCTGCCCGACCCGAGCGGCCTGCGGGTCCGGGTCGTCTCGGACACCCACGAGCTGCCCGCGCTGCCGCCGCAGGAGCCGCAGCTGCTGAACTTCGGCCACGACGTCCGGCGCGTCAACGCCACGCAACGGCCGCCGCGGGCCCCGGCCCTGGCGCAGCGGCTCGGGCACGTGGTGCTGCAGACGACCCGCTACCGCGAGGCCCTCGATTGGTACCTGGACCACCTGGGCCTGATCGTCAGCGACTTCCTGTACCACCCCGGGCAGCGCGAGCGCGGCCCGGTGATGAGCTTCATCCGGTGTGACCGGGGTGCCACTCCGGCCGACCACCACACGCTGGCCATGGTCCTCGGGCCCGCCGACCGCTACGTGCATTCCGCCTACCAGGTCGCCGACCTCGATGCGCTGGCCGCCGGTGGCGAATACCTGCGCGAGCACGGCTATCACCATTCGTGGGGCATCGGCAGGCACGTCGAAGGCAGCCAGCTCTTCGACTACTGGCGTGACCCGGACGGGTTCATGGTCGAGCACTTCAGCGACGGCGACCTGTTCGACAACACCCTCGAGCCCGGCTGGGGCCCGCTGACCACCTCCGGGCTGGCCCAGTGGGGGCCGCCGGCCACCGCCGACTTCCTCGGCGTCAAGCCGGGCAAGGAGTCTCTGCGCGAACTGCGCGCGGTGTTCGCCGCGCTCCGCGACGACAACGAATTCGACGCCCGGCGCCTGCTGGGCCTGCTGAAAGTGGCCCGTTCATGAGCTTGACCGTCCTGCGCACCGCCGACGCCTGGTACCTCGCTACGCCTTCCGGTGCGGCGAAGATCCCGACGGCCGCGAAGACCACCGCCGAGCTGCTCGCCGACCGCGCGGCGATCGGCGCCGCCGCCGACACCGTGCCGGTCGCTTCACTCGACCTGGTCTCCCCGGTCACCGCACCCTGCCGCGTGGTCGCCCAGATGACCAACTTCGCTTCGCACGTCACGGATGCCGGGATGGATCCGGACACGGTGCCGTTGACCTTCTTCCGCAAGGCATCCGGGTCGATCAGCGGCCCGTTCGACGACGTCGTCAAGCCGCCGCACGTGCGCCTGCTCGACTACGAGGTGGAGATCGGGCTGGTCATCGGCCGGGAGATCCCGGTCGGCGACGAGATCACCGCGCTCGACGACTGCGTCGCGGGCCTGGTCGTGACCAACGACGTGTCGGCCCGCGACATCCAGCTGCCGCAAACCCAGTTCTACGAAGCGAAGTCGTACCCGACGTTCACGCCCACCGGGCCCGCGCTGGTGCTGCTCGACGCCGGCGAGCTGAAGCGGTTCGCCGACCTGCGTCTGACGCTGTCGGTCAATGGCACGGTCCGCCAGAACGCGGTCGTCGGCGACGACATGATCTACCGTCCGCTGGAGGCCCTGCGGGCGTTGGCCCGGTTCCAGCGGCTCGATCCCGGCGACCTGGTGCTGACCGGGACTCCGGTCGGCACGGCGCTGTCCGCACCGCCGAAGGCCGTGGAGAAGATCGCCGCGCTGCTGCCGCCCGCACTCAAATGGAAGCTGTTCTTCAAGGGGCAGGCGAAAAACCCGAAGTACCTGGCGGACGGCGACGTCGTCGAGGCGTCCGTCGCCACCGACGACGGTGCCCTCGATCTGGGCACCCAGCGCACGGTCGTGAGGTACCAGCGATGACCGGAGCTTCCCTGTGGCCGCGCTACGCCGAGCCCACCGACCTGGCCGCGATCGAGGCCGTCCCGCTCGCCGAACGAGGACTGCCGGAGTCGACCTACGCCTTGCTGCAGCGGGCCGCCGCGTGGTGGCCGGATCACCCGGCGACCACCGTGCTGCCCGAGGCCGCGCGGTGGCGCGAGCCCGTCCGGCGCACGTTCGCCGAGCTGCTCGCCGACGTCCACCGCTACGCGAATCTGCTGCGGCAGCTGGGAATCCGGCGGGGCGACGCGGTCGCGTTGCTGTCGCCCAACTGCGCCGACCTGATTCCGGCGACCCTCGCCGCGCAGCTCGCCGGGATCGCGGCCCCGCTGAACGGCGGACTGTCCCGCGACCACCTCGGCGAACTACTCCGCCGGTCCGGCGCACGCGTGCTGATCACCGCCGGGCCGGAACTCGCGCCGGAGGTCTGGGACACCGCGCGGACGCTGGCCGCCGAGCTGGACGTCGTCCTCGTGCTGCGCCCGACCGGCGCCTCGGCCGCGTTGCCCGCCATCGAGGGGGTGCGCGTCGGCGACCTCGCCGAGCTTTCCGCCACAATGGACACGTCCGGTTTCGCCGGTGAACTGCCGGTGGCGTCGGATCTGGCCGCGTTGTTCCACACCGGAGGCACCACCGGGGCCCCGAAGCTGGCCGCGCACACGCACGCCAACGAGGTCGCCGACGCGTGGATGATCGCGGCCAACTCGCTGCTCGACGTCGGCTCGGTCGTCTTCGCCGCGCTGCCGCTGTTCCACGTCAACGCGCTCGTGGTCACGCTGCTCGCGCCGCTGTTCAAGGGGCAGCACGCGGTGTGGGCGGGGCCGCTCGGCTACCGGGAACCGGCGCTGTACGGGGAGTTCTGGAAGATCGTCGAGCACCACCGGATCGCCGCGATGAGCGCGGTGCCGACCGTGTACGCGGTGCTCGCGCAGTGCCCGGTCGACGCCGACATCGCCAGCCTGCGTTTCGCCATGGTCGGCGCGTCGCCACTGCCCGCGGCCGTGCGGGAGGGGTTCCAGGCGCACACCGGCGTCACGCTGGTCGAGGGCTACGGGCTGACCGAAGCCACCTGCGCCAGCGCGCGCAGCTTCCCCGATGTCCCGCGCCCCGGCACCGTCGGGCAGCGGCTGCCCTACCAGCGGATGAAGGTCGTCCACCCGGAAACGGGGGAGGAGCTGCCCGGCGGCGAGACCGGGGTGCTGGCCATCAGCGGGCCCACGGTGTTCCCGGGCTACGTCGTCGGGCGTGACTCAAACGCGTACATCCTGGACGGCCTCGGCAAACTCCGCGACGGCTGGCTGAACACCGGTGACCTGGCTCGCCTCGACGCCGACGGATTCGTGCACCTGGCCGGCCGGGCCAAGGACCTCATCATCCGCGGCGGGCACAACATCGACCCGGCGCTGATCGAGGACGCCCTGCTGGCCCACCCGCAGGTGACTGCGGCCGGAGCGGTCGGCCGCCCCGACGAGCATTCCGGCGAAGTCCCCGTCGCCTACGTGACCCTGGTTCACGGTGCCACCGTCACCGAGGACGAATTGCTTGCGTGGGCTGCCGAGCGCGTTCCAGAGCGGGCAGCCGCGCCGAAGGTCGTCACCGTGCTCGACGCGTTGCCCGTGACCGACGTCGGCAAGCCCTACAAGCTCGCGCTGCGCGCCGATGCGACCCGCCGCGCGATCGCCGAGGCGCTCGCCCCGTTCGAGGGGGTGGTCGAGGCGCTGATCGAGGACGGAACCGTGGTCGCCGCCGTCACCCTTCCGTCCGATGTGGACGAATCGAAGGTGGCCGCGACTCTGGCCCGCTACACCGTTCCCACCCGCCTGACCTGCGGGGAAACCTCATGATCGTCCTGTCCGTCCTCGTGGCGGCTATCTTCCTCCTTTTCGGCGCGGCCAAGCTGTTCGCGCTCGCGCCCATGCGGGAACGCGCCGCGCACGCCGGTTTCTCCGTCGACGCCTACCGCGGCATCGGCGCACTGGAGATCGCCGGAGCCGCCGGTCTCCTGCTCGGCTTGGCCGTGCCGGTGCTCGGCGCCCTGGCCGGGGTCGGCCTGCTCCTCCTGCTTGCGGGCGCCCTCGTCACGCACGTGCGCAACCACGACCGGGGCCGCGACCTCGTCCCGGCGCTGGTTTGTGCACTGCTCGTCGCCGGTTACCTCGTGGCCCTCGGGGTGTCGCCGTGAGGGTGCCTGTCGTCATCGTCGGGGCGGGCCCCGCCGGGCTTACCGCCGCGGCACTGCTCGGCCGGTACGGCGTCGAGTGCCTGGTGCTCGAACGCTGGGAGTCGGTCTACCCGCAGCCGCGCGCGGTGCACCTGGACGACGAGGTGCACCGCATCCTCGGACGGCTTGGGCTGGCCGAGGAGTTCGCCGCCATCTCCTGGCCCTGCCACGGGCTGCGGCTGCTCGATCCCGACCTGCGGGTGCTGGCGGAGTTCCGCCGTTCGCCGGGCGGCGGCCGCCACGGCTACCCCGAGGCGAACATGTTCGACCAACCCGACCTGGAGCACCTGCTCCGCACCCACCTGGCGACGCTCGGCACCGTCACCCTGCGCGGCAACACCGAGGTCACCGGTATCCGGCAGGACGGGACCGGCGTGCGCGTCGAGATGACCGACCGCGGCACCGGCGCGCGCGAGATGATCCACGCGGACTACGTCCTGGGCTGCGACGGCGCCAACAGCCTCACCCGGACCGCGATCGGCGCGACGATGGCCGACCTGAAGTTCGACCAGCGCTGGCTGGTGGTCGACATCGCCACGTCCGCCGACCTCGCCCAGTGGGAAGGCGTGCACCAGGTCTGCGACCCGGGCCGTGCCGCGACCTACATGCGTATCGGGAAAACCCGCTACCGCTGGGAATTCCGACTGCTGCCGGGCGAGACCGCCGACGACTTCCACGATCCGGACCGGCTGCACCCGCTGCTCGCGCCGTGGACCGGAGAGATCGACCTGGAGATCGTCCGCGTCGCCGAGTACACCTTCCGCGCGCAGCTCGCGAACCGGTGGCGCGACCGGCGGGTGTTCCTGCTCGGCGACGCCGCCCATCTGACGCCGCCGTTCATCGGCCAGGGCATGGGCGCCGGGCTGCGGGACGCGCTGAACCTGGCCTGGAAGCTCGCGGGTGTCCTCGACGGGAGCCTGCCCGAGTCCGTGCTCGACACCTACGAGGCGGAACGCAGACCGCACGCCCGCGCGATGATCCGGCGGGCGGTGCTGGTCGGCAAGGCCATGACCGAAGGCGGCCGGTTCGGCGACCTGATCCGCCGGGTGGTCGCGCCGCGCCTGAACGGCCGCGTCCTCGACAGCGCGACGCCGCCACTGCACCGCACGGGTCTGGTCGTGCGGTCCCGGTTCGGGCGGTCCCTGGCGGGACGGTTGTGCCCCAACGCCCTTCTCGACGACGGAACCCGGTTCGACGACGTCGCCGGCGGCCGTTTCGCCGTCGTCACCACGAGCACGCCGTCGGAGACCGAGCGGGCCGCCATCCGGGAGTCCGGCGCGGTCCTCGTCACCACCCGGCGTTCCGGCGAGCTGCGCCGCTGGCTGCGTACCGGCGCGGCCGTCGTCCGTCCGGACGGCACGGTGCTGAGCGCCGGAAACAGCCTCTCCCAGTGCTGGTACCCCTGACAAGGAGCAACGATGCCCCAACCCGCTTACCGGCCGGACATCTATGCGCCGCAAGCGATCCTGGACCCGTACCCGCACTACGCGAACCTGCGTGACCTCGGTCCGGTGGTGTGGCTGCCCAAACAGAACGTCTACGCGCTGCCCCGCTACGCCGAATGCAAAGCGGTGCTGCTGGACGACAAGACCTTCGTCTCCGGCGACGGCGTCGCCCTCAATCCCGTCGCGAACCGGCTCTCCCGTGGCACGACCCTCAACAGCGACGGCGAAGACCACGCCCGCCGCCGCGCCCTGGTCGCCCACCGGCTCACGCCCCGGGCCCTGCGCGCGATGAGGGACGTCGTGGAACGTCAGGCGGCCGAGATCGTCGAGGCCGCGGTCGCCCGGCGGACCGTCGACGGCGTCGAAGTCGCGGCCGCACTGCCCGCGGCGGTGGTCCCGGACCTCGTCGGGTGGCCGGTGGAGGGACGGGAGCACCTGCTGCGGTGGGGCGCGGCGACCTTCGACATCCTGGGTCCCTTGAACGGCCAGTCGGTGCAGGCGGTCCCCGCCGGCCTGGGCATGATGCGATTTGCGCACACCGTCGCGAAGCAGCGGAAAGTCTTGCCCGGCAGCATGGGCGACGACCTGCTGCGCGCGGCCGACGCGGGCGAACTCGCCCACGCGGAATGCCCGGCGCTGATGATCGACTACCTGGCGCCGTCCCTGGACACCACGCTCAGCGCGATCGCGAGCGCCCTGCACCTGTTCGCGACCCACCCCGGCCAGTGGCAGCTCCTCAAGGACGACCCGGGCCTGATCCCCAACGCGGTCAACGAGATCGTCCGCTACGAATCGCCGTTGCGCGCCTTCAGCCGCAAGGTCGCGCGCGACACCGAGGTGGCAGGTACCGCGCTGCCCGCGGGTTCCCGGGTCCTCGTCCTCTACGCCTCCGCCAACCGCGACGCGCTGGAGTGGGACGACCCCGACACGTTCGACATCCGCCGGGACGCCGCCCGCCAGCTCGGTTTCGGGCGCGGCACGCACGGCTGCGCCGGGCAGGGCCTCGCCCGCCTGGAAACCCAGGCGATGCTGCGCGCGCTCGTGGCCCGCGTCGACAAGATCGAGCCGGCCGGGCCGCCCGAGTGGGCGCGCAACAACATCATCCACCGCCTCGGGCGGCTCCCGATCGAACTCATCCCGGCCTGAAAGGGGACACCGGTGCGGATCTCCGCCGACTACGACCGCTGCGAAGGCCACGGCCTGTGCGCCGAACAAGCTCCCGCGATCTTCGAACTGGACGACGAGGCCGAACTCGTCCACCACTTCGAAGGCACCGACATCCCGCCGGAGCAGCTCGCCGCCGCGCGGGCCGCCGTCACGTCGTGTCCGGTCGCCGCGCTGCGGGAACTCCCGTGACCCCACCGCGCTCGATCGTCGTCGCCGGCGAGTCCATCGCCGGCATCACCGCGGCGAGGGAACTCCGGCAACTGGGCCACGCGGGTCCGATCACCATCCGCTCTCCGAGGCCGTGCTCAAGGACGACCGCTCCGACAGCACGCTCGGCTACCGGCTCGACGGGCTCGGCATCGACGTCGTCCGCTCGCCCGCGGTGACCGCCGACGTCGACCGGCGGGCGCTGGCCACCGCGAACGGCCGGGAGATCGGCTACGACGCGCTCGTCATCGCCACCGGCGCTCGCGCCCGGCGGATCGCCGCTCCCGGGCAACGCGGCGAAACGGTGCTGCGCACCCTGGACGACGCCCGCCGGCTGCGCACGCGGCTCGACACCGCCCGTTCGGCGGTCGTCGTCGGCACCGGCTTCCTCGGTCTGGAAGTCGTCAGCGCCTGCGTGGCCCGGAACATCCCGGTCACCGTGGTCGACGTCGACCCGCCGCTGCGCCGCATCCTCGGCCCGTTCCTGTCCGAGGCGATCACCACGCGGGCCGAAGAACACGGTGTCCGCGTCGTCACCGGACGATCCGGTCAACGGCGGGCGGCTGACCGACGGCATCCTCCTCACCGCCGACGTGGTCGTCCCCTGCCGCGGCGAGGTGGCGGACACGGACTGGCTGACGGGAACCGGACTGGCCGGTCGCCACGGCGTCGTAATCGACCCGGCCTGCGCCACCACGGTGCCGGGGTATTCGGAGCCGGAGATGTCACGTGCCATCGCGGCGGGACGTGCACCCCGTTCTGGTCCACCGCCGTCGCACAGGGTAAGGCGGCCACCGCGTCTGCGTTGACGCTCGATCCTCGGTCTGTCCATAAAGGTCGTGGGCCCGTTGCCGCGTGCCCGGTGGATCGGCGCTGCTGACCTGGTTCGGCGAAACCGGGCAGCGGACGGTCGTTTCCTACGGCAAGCGCATTCCGGTGCCGAAGCTGCGCGCACTGGCCGGCTGACGGAGCCCGTTATCGGCGGTAGCTGCTGACCTTCGCGGCCATGGTCTTCACCTCTTCGAGCCGGGCGTCGTCCGCCAGTGCGTGGTGGGGGTCTCCGTTCTCGGCCTCGGTCAGCAAACGGGTGGCGTGGGTCGAGCATTCCGCGCAGAGCCGGGTCAGTTCGTCGCGCAGGGCCTCACGTTGCGAGCCGAACGTCGCGCGCATGCGGGTGCGGATGCCGACGGCGTGCTGGTAGAGCAGCTGGGCGAGGTGGTAGCGGGCGTGGGAGTTCTCCGCGTCGTCCCGCAGCAGCCGGCGGAGGTCGCCGCCCAGGGAGTCCGGGTCGACTTCGCCCGGCCGGCGCAGGTGTTTGGCGATCGTCACCTCGACCACGAGCCGGCGCCGGGCGTCCGCGACCTCGGGGTGCGGCTCGGCCAGCTCCCCGGTGATCTCCTCCGCGGTGGGCAGCACGGCGTCCGAGCCCAGCCACCGGCGGTAGGTGGTGATCCGCAGGCGGCGGACGTCCGCCGGGTCCGTTCCGTGCTGTTCGAGCCTGGTCAGGCAGGCCAGGGCGTCCTTGAAGGCGCCGCACTCGATGGACAGGCGTACGCGGGTCAGCGAGTCGCGGGGGCCGGCGGCGGCGCGGGCTTCCGCGAGCAGAGACGTCGCCCTGCTGTGCTCGCCCACCGCGTGCAGCAGCTCGCCGAGCATCGCGGGCGGGCCGGGTGCGCCGCGCAGCCGGGTGATCCAGTGCTCCATCGCGGGCAGCGCCGCCAGCACCACGGGCCGGATCTCGTGGTCGGGAGCGTCGTCGTGGAGCAGTTCGAGTGCGTGTTCCACCGACGGGAGGTAGACGGCCTGCGGGTCGTCCAGCAGGTCGAGGTAGCGCTCCGGTGCGCCGTTGCGTTGCCAGGACAGGCAGATGCGCTGATAGCGCCGGGGAAAGTCGGCGGAGGCGTCGAGCCGGTTCTCGGCGGCGCGGAAGATGCGCTCGACGGCGAACCGGGCCGCGAGGCCGGACAGGTCGTTGAGCTGCCGGAGGTACGTCGTGGGCGCGCCGAGCCGCAGCACGGCCTTGCGCACCGTCTCGTCCGCCGGGTCGAGCCGCAGCTCGTCGATCAGGCGCAGGCAGGCGAGGATCTCGCCGGAGCTTTCGGTGACCGGCCAGTCGTCCGCATCGACGAGCTCACGAGCGATGCGCGCCTTCCACCGCACGCGTTCGTGCGTCCAGGCGATGTGCGCTTCCTCCTCAACGGGGTCGCTCGCCTCGCGGGTGCGGCCGCCGGGGTCGCACGCGGCTTCGTGGGCCGTCCGGAACGCGGTGCGGCACAGGTCCGCGAACGGCGCGCGCACTCGTTTCGGCAACGGCGCGCAGGCCGTCGCGACGAGGTCGAGGCGGGCGTCGAACGCGTCGTCGAGCTGGGACCGCCGCACCGAGCGCGCGACGCCGA
>NZ_JAAGNB010000239.1:0-8165 GCF_010550475.1 Amycolatopsis sp. SID8362 | reverse complement strand
CGGGCCGGTCAGCGGCGCCGCGCCGGCCGCCTCGGTCGCGAGCTGGTGGTAGGCGTTGAGCTCGGCGTCGTCGGCGTCGCGGCGGGCGTGCAGGTCGGGGACCTGGACGAGCCAGCCGTCCGCGTTCTCCATCGGCGCGCCCTGGGTGCGCAGCCAGCGCTGCAGCGCCCCGCGGACGACGCCGGGGAAGAGCTGCTCGGCCTCGCGGGACTCCGGCTGCTCGCGGTGCGGGCTGCGGACGACGGCCTCGGTGTAGAACAGCAGCCGCTGCGTCAGCGAGCCGATCCGGCCCACCTGGTCGAACGCCGGCAGCAGCTCGGTGACGCCCTCGATGCCGTACTTCGCGTGGATGTCGTGCAGCATCATCCGGTCGACGGCCGCGCCGAGGGCCTCGCCGAGCGCGAAGCCGACGTACGCGCCCGTGACGCGCTGCCAGCCGTAGCGGAAGCCGTCGAGGTCGCGCTCGGGGTACTTGCCGAACGTGTCGAGCCGCGGCACCGTGCGCCCGGCGTTGTCGTAGGCCGGGGCCAGTCCGTTCGCGCGCAGGTCGTTGGGCTTGCTCCGCGGCGGCTCGGGCATCTGCAGCCGCTTCAGCCAGGACTCGCCGAGCACGGTCTTCGCGCACTCCTCCGCGGTCAGCTCGAAGCCGCGGCGGCGGGCCTTCTCGGCCGCCTTGAGCGGCGGCTTCACCGGATCCGGCAGCCCCATCCGCGACGCGGTGTCGGCGGCGACGCGGATCAGGTCCTCCTCGGCCTCCGGGCAGCGGCCGTGCACGTCGATGCGCGGCTCGTGGCGCGGGAACCGCTTGACGATCTCCGCGAGCTCGCCGCTGGAGACGTCCTCGATGGTCGTCGGGCCGCCGTTGATGACCAGGTTCGGCGGGTGCTCGAACTCGGCGAGCGTGGCGACATCGACCTTCCACCAGCCGTGCTCGCGCGAGGGCAGGTGGCGGGTCGAGCTGAACACCTTGAGCTCGTTGCGCTCCTCGGCGAAGTAGAACCGGTCGGTCTTGCCGGTCTCCAGGTCGAGCGGGACGAACACCTCGCACCGGATCAGCCCGATGAGCAGCAGCTCCCGGGTCAGCCAGCCGACGCTGCCGAACGACAGCAGCGTTTCGAGGGTGTTCTCCGGCTTCGGGTAGCCGCGGCGGATCGGCCCGGCCTTGTACTCGGGGTTCTCGCGCTCTTCGCCGGTCTGGTTGCCCTCGGCGTCGACCTTCACCCAGCCCGCGACCGCCTGCAGCGGCACGCCCAGCTCACCGAGCCCGGCCTTCACGTACTCGGGGTCGACGACCTCGCGCCAGTTCTCCTGGCCGGGGAACGCCACCGGCACCGACAGCCCGCCAGGGTGCGGGTGCGCCTGGCGCAGCTCGCCGTCCGGCTCGCGGACCACGACCGACGGCGGCGGGAAGATCTCCTTCTCCGGCCGGCCCTCGTCGAGGAACGCGATGGTGTTGTAGGGCACCGACCAGCCCTCGGGGATGCGCAGGACCTTTTCGGTGTCCACCCGGAGCCCGGCGGGACCGGAGACGTCCGGACCGTGCACCGCGCGCAGCCACTGGCCGACCTTCGCAATCGCTTCCGCCGCTTCCACCTACTCGATCCTCTCCAGGCTTCCGTCGGACTCGTGCTCGGCGATCGTCTTCGGCAGCACGAAGGCCACCGCGCCACCCGGCAGGTTCGCCCACGGGACCGTGATGCCGGTGATCACGTGCAGCGGGCGTCTCAGCCGGTAGCTCCGCCGTTCCCGCTCACGTTCCAGCGGCAGCGACGTCGTGGCGAACCGTACCTCCCCGTGGTGGACGAGGTTGCCGGGTTCCTCGCCGAAGCGCAGGACGACCGTACCCGCCACCAGCCGGGTGATGCGCTTGTTGCGGAGCAGGGTGAGGGGAGGCTCACCCGGAGCCGGGTGCACCGGCCAGTCGTCGAGCTCCTTGGCCGTCTCGAGAGGTGTTTCGTGGCCGGCGGTCATCCGCGCGGGGTGCAGCAGCAACGCGCCCAGCAGCTGCTGCGCGGCGTCTTCGAGCCGGTCGAAGTACTTCGGCTCGCGCGACTTGCCTCCGGCGTAGGCGGCGACCTCCCAGCCGCCGGGCGTGAAGTTGAGGCACCACGTCCCGTCCGCGCGGTCCCCGACCCGGTAGGCCTCGGGCCAGACGCCGTGCTCGCCGAGCCGCTGGACCAGCACGATCAGCAGCTCTTCGTCGGCCAGCTTCGGATCCGGCGTCGTCTCCAGCTCGGCGACGGCGTCCCCGGCGGTCTTCTTGACGTCCGCCCGGCCCGGCTTCGGCCGCGGCTCGCCCCGCAGGTCCGCCTCGGCGGTCCGCCGCACCAGCGGCTCGACGTACGGCGGCTGGAAGTGGTTGCGCCGGATGTGCGCCACCAGGTCCGGTTCGGGCGGAACGCCGTGCTTCGCGAGCAGGAGCGGCACCGCCTCGGACCAGATCCAGGTGCCGTCGCTGTGGAAGCGCTGGTCGGCGTCTTCGTGCACGACGGCTTCACGCTCGAGGTACTGCAGCACGAGCGGGACCTCGGTGTCGGTCAGCGGCGGCCGCTCGACGTCCGGGTCGCCGATCTCGGCGTGCCGGAACTCGAGGCCGAGCGGTAGTTGCGCGCGCAGCCGCCACCAGTCCGGGATGTGCTCGTCGGCGCGCGGGAACGCGGCGAGCTCGTCGGGGTAGGCGGCCGCGGGCGGCGGCTCGGTCCACACCGGGTCGTCGTCGCGGGCGAAGTCGAAGTCGAACGTGCCGTCGGGGTCGAGTGTGAACCGCGCCTGCAGCCAGGTGCCGCGGTCTTCGGTGTACATCCCCTCGCGCAGCTGGGCGAAGAGCTCGCCGAGCGCGTCCGACGTCGTCGCGTTGTGGCCGTCGAGTTCGCGGTGCGCCCCGACCTGCCGGAAGTCGACGACGGCGGGCCCGGCGGCGTCCACCCGGTGGTCGCGCAGGAGCTTTCCCAGCTGCACCAGGAGGGTGCGCTGCTCGTCCGGCGAAAGTCGTTGTTCCACGTGAATCATTGCCCCGCGTTGAACCGGCTCGTCACGGTGAACGACGGCGGCTCACCGGCGGCGATCCGGGCGGCTTCGTCTTCCCACATCTTGAAGGTCCGCTTCTGCAACGCGCGAACCAGCGCGGTCTCCTGCTGGGTCCGGCGGCGTCCTTCCCGGAAGGCTGCGTTGTCGATCCCGTTGATCGTCTCGTAGAGCGCGAAGATCGGGCCGTCGCCGGACAGGTAGTGGTTCCGCTCGATCTCCGTCTCGTGAACGAACTTCTCTTCGCTGAGGGGACCGTCGATGTTCGAATCGGTGGTGGCTCGCATGACCTCGCGGATGTGGCTGCTGTCCGGCACGAAGAATCCGGTCCGCAGATCGAGGAGGGTGCCCGCCAAGCCGCCGCCGGGCGTCGAGTCGATCCGGTAGGTCTGGGCGTAGTACTTGTAGTACATCGGTGTCCGAACGGCCATCAGCTGCTCTCCTCGGCTGTCAGTCCCCGCCGGAACGCGTCCCCGAAACGGTCTCGGACCTGTTCGGTCAACGCCGCGTCGAGGGCTGCCTCTTCCGGGGAAAGGAAGCCCTCGCGGCCCTCCTTCTTGCTGAAGGTCTCGAAGTCCCGGCGCACCTCGTAGAGCGCGTGCTCGTAGGACGCGACCTCGTCGATGTGCGTCAGGTGCAGCCGCAGTTCGGCGACGTGCCCGTTCGGCAGCCGGACGTTGAGCTGCAGATCCCGGTAACCGCTGTCCTGTGGTTCGGCGAGCCGATCCGAGAACTTGACGATCGTGAGTTCGGGATCGCCGCGCACCGCGTCGAGCGCCCGGTACATGTCCGCCACCCGCTCGAACTGGATCTTCGCGCCGACCAGGTCGGTCAGCCGTGAACCGTCCCAGCCGTACTTCGCGATCTTCGCCAGCGCCCGGACATCGTCCTTGGGCTCCGGCCGGAATCCCGGGTGGCCGTCGGTCTCGCCGGCGATCCGCTCGGTGATGCGGTTGAGCGTGCCTTGGGTTTCGGGCCAGCGTTCGCGCTCTTCCGCGACCCATTGCCGGCAGTACTCCGGATCACCGGCCCGACTCAGGTCGAAACTCGCGTGCAGCCGCAAGGCCCGTTCGGTCTCGTTGACGATCGTCGTGACTCCGTCGGAGATCTGCGCCTGCTCCGGCGTCGGGTCGAACGGCTCGACCCCCGACCGCTCGACATCGTCGATCACGCTGTAGCCGCGCTCGTTCACCTCGTGGACCGCGTCCTCGAGGATCGGGATCGCCTCGGGGTGCTTCAGCAGGCTGGCCAGTGTCTTCGGGTTGTCCAGCAGCGAGCGCGTCAGGTAGTCGTTGCCCGGGTCGGCCAGCACCCGCACCAGGCCGGGGTGTTCCGCGAGGTGGGCGCGGATGTAGTCGGCGTCCGCGTGCCCGTCGAGCGCCGCGGCGACGTCGTCGCGGGCCAGGAACGCGTCGTGCGGGGCCGCCGTCCCGTACCCGCCGTGGTCGCCGGTGACGTGGTCGGACCCGAGGTGCACCTCGTCTGGCGTGCCGACGTGCATCAGCTTGATGCTCTTCGGCGGTTGCGGCAGGTGCATGAGGTCGCCGGACTGCGGGTCGATGAACGCGACGCCGTCGCGGGTGTGCACGACCATCGCCACGTGCCCGTACACGACGCCGTTCGGGCCGTCGTACTTCACGGCGACCACGGCGTGGTGGTCCAGCGGCCGCTCCCGCATCTCGCGGATGACGTCGTCGTAGCTGCCGCGCGCGGAGAACGTCTCGCCGAACCGGCCTTCGAGGTGTTCGAGCGTGCCGCGGGTGCCCATTTCGTGCAGCAGGATCGGCTCGGCCGTCATGTCGCCGCCGCGCATGCGGTCCAGGTACGCCTGGGGGCCGCGCGTGCAGTTCGACATGTAGCCGTTTTCGAGCGCGCCGGGCTGGTGGAAGCCCGGGTTGACGTCGCGCAGGTGCGGGTGCCGGTCCTGGACGTAGACCGCGCGCTCGCTCGGCGTCGTCCCGCCGGCGTGGATGGCCGGTTCGGCGGGCGGGTTCGTCGAGCGCGCCAGCCGCGAGTAGTCCGGCCCCGGCTCGGCGGCCGGCACCGGTTCGGCCGGCGTCTCGTCGACGGTGTCGTGGACGGTCGGCTGCTCCGGCGACGGCGCGACGTGCTCGGGCTCGTCGAAGCCGTTGAGCCGCTCCATCAGCGCGGCTTGCCTGCGGCGCTCGAACTCGGCCGCGTTGTGGTCGTTTTCCGCGCGCCGCTCGGCCATCTTCCGCTGCGCCGCCTCGGGATCGAGGTAGCGCGGGTGCCCCGGCCCGATCTCCTCGGCCTCGATGACCCACTTGCGGCGGCCGTCCGGCGTCAGCTCGAGCCGGCGTTCGTGCACCAGCAGCTGGGTGCCCGGCGGGGAAAGCGACTCACGCTCGCCCGGGTTCTCGGCGAGCTTGGAGATGTCGCGCAGGTTGTCCGACCGGACGTGCAGCTCGACGTCGTCGCCGAACTTCGACGTCGAGAGCTCGCCGGTCTTGATCGACGCACTCGAGAACGCGGGCTCGACGACGACCGCCCCCGGCTCGTACGGCCCGGCGACCAGCTCGGCCAGCCGCGGATCGCCGCCGACGTCGATGCCGCGGATGCTCTCCCCGGACGTGCGGGGAACCTGGTTGAGGCCGTCCATGATCGCGCGGGTGTTCTCGTGCGCGAGGTCGAACCCGGGGTGGTCCGGGCCGCGGCGCAGGGCCTCGTTGACGTCGTAGGCGTACTCGCCGCGGGTGTAGCCGTGGAGCGCGACGGCGCCCTCGTCGGTGAGCGGCAGCCCCGCGGCGTCCCGGCGGTCCAGCGCGCGGTCGTGGATCTGCTGGTAGATGTCCTCGTCACCGACCGCGCGGCGGATGCTTTCGTGGTCGGCCGGGGTGCCCCGGTGCTCGCCGTCGAAGAGGTAGCCCTCGTCGTGCGGCACCCGTTCGGTCGTCGGGTTGAGCCGGTCGGAGATGCCCTCGTGGTGCACCGGAGGCGCGTCGCCGCCGCCGAGCGGCATGGCGTGGATGCCGCTGGCGTCGTGCGGGAGCTCGGCGAGCCGCCCGGTCACGGGATCGGCGAAGAGCACCCCGTGCTCGGTGTGCACGCCGGCGACCAGCCGCGTCTCGCCGTTCGGCGTCTCGAAGGCGACGGCCGTCCGCGCGCCGACGGGACGTTCCCCGAGGTCACGGGCGACGTCGTCGAAGCTGCCCCGGCCGTGCCACTGCCCACCGAGCTGTTCGCCCAGCTCGCCGAGGCTCTGCTGCCGAGCGGGCCCGGCGACGACGTCCTCGCCGTTCATCCGCCGTTCGAAGGCGACCATCGACTCGGCGGCGTTGGTCCGGAAGCCGTTCTGCAGGGCGTCCGGGCCGTAGTGGTTGCGGGTGTTGACCGCGCCCAGCTCGGGAACGGCGTCCCGCACGAGCCTCGCGTGCTGTTGCGGGGTCTCGACCGACCCGGCGTGCAGCACGGGCTGCCCACCCGGCGTCAGCGGCTCGGCGAGCCGCGACCATCCCCCGTCCGGCTCCCCGGTCGCGGGCGGCGGCCGCTCGGGCAACGGCGCGGCGTTCGGATCGTCGAAGGCGGTCAGCTTCGACATGTCGCCCGGCCGCAGCTCGGGGTGCTCGGCGTAGAACTGCTCGAGCTCTTCGTCGGCCTCGCGCTGGAAGCGTTCCTCGTCGGCGCGCTCGTCGGCCCGCCGCTGCTCGATGGCGTGGCGAGCCTCGTCCGGCCCCAGGTGCCGCGGATCCCCGGGCGCGATCTCCTCGGCGTGCACGACGTAGTGCGGCTGCCCGGGCTCAGGCTTCGGCTTGTGGTTGGGGTGCCCCGGCCCCTCTTCGACGCCGGTGATCTTGAACTGCGTCCCGGCCTTGAAGAGGACCTCGCGCTCGTGCCCGATGCTCGCCATCGACTCGACATCGCGCCCGGTCTTCGACTGGATCCGCATCTCGACTTCGCCAGGGAACCTGCTGCGCGGCTGATCGGCGTCGATCTTCGACGAGCTGAGGAACGACGGTTCGGTGATGTGCGCCCCGTCGTGGAACCGCGCGATGAACGCCTCGAGCCGCGAGGGATTCCCCCCGAAGTCCACCCGCCGCGAAACAGTCCCGACGTGCGGCGGCAGTTCGTTCAGCCCGGAGACGAGCGCCCCGGCTTGAGGTGCGAGGTCGACCAGCTCGGGGCCACCCATCCGCAGCGCCCGGTTGAGCGGCCCGACCATCTCGTACCGCGTGTAGGCGTGGACGGCGAAAGCCCCGTCGTCGGACATCCCGGGATGGTGCTCGTCGCGCTTGCCGAGCGCCTCGCGGCGGACTTGTTCGTGCCGCCACTCGCCGTCCTCCAGGCTCTGCCGCCCGGAGTCCATGAAGGTGTCCTCGACCCGCCGGATCCCAGCGGGATCATCGGTGTGGAAGTCACCGTCGTCGAGGTAGGGCTCGTGGGGTTCGGCGTGCCCGTAGTCGGGTGCTCGGTCGGCGGCCGCGTCACGGTGCTCGTCGTGCGGCTCTTGCCTGACAGGTTCGGGCTGTTCAGGTTCCGCTGCGCGCTGCTCGGCCAAGTCGTCGTTGGCGCGTGACTCTTGTTCGCCCGTGGCGGTTTCCGACTCCGCCGGCCGCTGTTCCGCAGCGCGCTCAGCCCCCGGCTCCGTCGGGCGTTGCTCGCCGACGCGCCCAGCCGCCGGCTCCTCACCGGCGCGCGGTTCCTGCTTGGTCGTTCCCGGCTCAGCAGTGCCGTGGTCGCGCGCCGCATCGTCGCTGACGCGTGGTTCTTGCTCCCGCGCGGCGGTTTCCGGTTCCGCCGGCGCGTGTTCGCGTGCGGCTGTTTCCGCCGCGGTCGCGCGTTGTTCGGTGGCGCGTGGTTCTTGCGTGGCGGTTCCCAGTTCCGCCGGCGCGTGTTCGTGCGCGGCCGTCTCCGCCTCGGTCGCGCGTTGCTCGTCGGTGCGCGGTTCTTGGGAGGCCGTTTCCGGCTCCGTCGGGCGTTGTTCGGTGGCGCGTGGTTCCTGTGCGGCGGTTTCCGGCTCTGCCGGGCGTTGTTCGGCGGCGTGCTGGGCGGTCGGCCGCTCGCCGGCGCGCTCGGCCGATGCCGGTGCGGCCTGCTCGCGTGCCGTCGATTCCGCCTCCACCGGGCGCTGTTCGTCGCGGGCGCGCGTGTCATGCGCCGCAGGCGGTTGCTCGCCCGGGTGC
>NZ_JAAGNB010000184.1:0-6830 GCF_010550475.1 Amycolatopsis sp. SID8362 | reverse complement strand
CGAAGTGCTGCGCCCGGCGCTGGCCGCGATCCGGCCGGAGGCGCGCTGGCTCGACGACGAACACGGCTCCGGGCCGCTGGCCGCGGGCGAGTGGTGGCTCGTCGACCCGGTCGGCGGGAACGTCAACGCGGTGCACGGCATGCCCGACTGGAACATCGGGGTCAGCCTCGTCCGCGACGGGCGCCCGGTGCTGGCGGCGCTGTACGCCCCGGTCGCGGACGAGCTGTTCACCGCCACCGAAGGCGGCGGCGCGTTCCTGAACGGGGCGCCGCTGCGCGTCTCCGCCAAGACGTCGCTGGACGGCGCGCTCGCCGGAACCGGGCAGGCGCAGCCCGGGCACGACGCCGCCTTCTTCGACCGCATGGGCCGGTCGTTCGCCGCGATGTCGGCGGCCGCGCTGTACGTCCGGATCTCGGTGCCGGTGAGCCACCAGCTCGCCCAGGTCGCGGCGGGCCGGATGGACCTGCACTGGCAGCCCGACAACGTCCGCTCGCACGCGGCAGGCGTGCTGCTCGTCCAGGAGGCGGGCGGCACGGTGACCGACCTCGAGGGCAAGCCGTGGGACCTCACGAGCGAGAGCTACCTCGCCGCCGCGCCCGGCGTGCACGCGGCGGCACTGGAGGTCCTCACGGCTTGACCGTCGATCAGAAGTCGTCCGGCGTGCTCACCCGGCTCTTGACCAGCGACCCCGACTCCGTCAGCGCGCCGCTGCCGTAGTTGCCGCCGGCGCAGGAACCGGGCTTGAGCGCGGCACTGCTTTCGTTGGCGTCGGAGTAGGTCCAGTTCGCGTAGCCGATCTTCAGCTGGTCGAGCAGGTCCAGCCAGGCCGTGGTGCTCGACTGGTCGATCGCGCCGCCGCCGGTGGCGCTCACCGTGCCGAACTCCGTCACGAACAGCGGCAGCTTCGTGGCCGCCCGGCTCACCGTGGACCGGTAGTTGTCCTTGTGGCTCGCCGCGTAGAAGTGGAACGTGTACATGATGTTCGCGGCGTTGACCGGGTTGTTGATGATCTCGGTTTCGTTCGACCCGTCGGAGACGCCGAGCGACGACCAGCCGCGGGTGCCGACGATCACGACCGCGTCCGGGTCGGCGGCCCGGATCACCGGGATGACCTGCTCGGCGTAGCTCTTGATCGCGCCCCAGCTCACGCCGTTGGGTTCGTTGGCGATCTCGTAGATCACGTTCTTCTTGGCCGCGTTGCGCGCGGCCACCGAGGCGAAGAACGTCTTGGCGCGGTCGAGGTTGTAGTTCGGGTCGCCGGGGGTGAGGGTGTGGAAGTCGATCACCGCGTACATCCCGCGTTGCTCGGCTTCGTCGACGAGGCTGTTGACCCGGGCGGTGAACCAGGGCGGGTTGGTCTCGTACCCCTGTTCCTGCACGTACATGGCGATGCGCAGCAGGTCGGCGTGCCAGTCGTTGGCCAGCGCGTCCAGGGAGGCGGTGTTGTAGCAGCCGTCGAACCACTGCAGGCCGTGGGTGCTCATGCCGCGCAGCTGCACGACGCGGTTGGCTTCGCCGCAGAGGTGGACGCCGCAGACGTGCAGCTGCCCGTTGGCCGCGAGCGGCGTCCGCCCGGACGGCGGGGTGGTCGTGGTGGTCGTCGGCGTGGTCGGCGTCGTCGTCGGGCCGGGGCCGGTGGTGCCGGTGCAGGTGACACCGTTCAGCGTGAACGACGACGGCACCGGGTTGGCGCCGGTGGTGGTGCCGGTGAAGCCGAGGTCGGCCGAGGCGCCGGACGCCAGCGCCCGGTTCCAGTCGGTGTTGGTGGCGGTGGCCGTGGTGCCGCTCTGCGACCAGGTCGCGTTCCAGCCCTGGGCCACCTTCTGGCCGGCGTCGGGGAAGGTGAACCGCAGCGACCAGCCGGAGAGGGCGTCACCGAGGTTGGTGACCTTGACCCCGGCCTGGAAGCCGCCTTGCCACTGGTTGGTGACGGTGTAGTCGACCCGGCAACCTTGCACGGCGGCCTCGGCCTGGGGCATGAGCAGCACGCCCGTGACACCGAGGGTTGTCGCGCAGGCGGCCGCCAGCGCAGCAGTGGAGCGCTTCATCGAACTCCTTTGATCGGTCTTGAAAGTTGTCCCGCTGCGACTGGGAGCGCTCCCAAGAATGGGACCACCTTGGACCGCCCGGCGTCAAGAGCGGCGTCGATCGAGTCGAACGCGCGGGGGCGGACTAGGCGCCGCTCATGCGGGGACGGGCCGATCTCACACGGCCGCCAGTGTCATGTTCACCTTCCCGGCCCGTTCGCATTCGACAGGAGGAGGTGCCCGGCGCGCGGAACCTAGCCTCGGTCCATGCGCGACCACCGGAAGGCGAACGCGGGAGAACACGTGCACGGTCTTTCCCCTTACCAGTCCGGTATCTGGGCGGCCGTCGCGCTCGACAGCGACTCCGCGCAGTACAACCTGCTGCTGCGCGTGCGGTTCGAGGGCGAGCTGGACCTTCCCTTGCTGGCCAAGGTGTTCTCGCGCGTCCTGGCGCGGCACGAGAACTTCCGCACGGCCTACTCCGACGTCGAAGGCGTTCCGCACCAGGAGTTCCACGCGCTCGGCCGCCCGGAGGTGCGGGTGGCCCACCTGCCCGCCGTGGCGGATCCCGTTGCGGTGATGCGGGAAGAGCAGCAGCGGCCCTTCCCGCTGGGCGGGGCGATGGTGCGCGCGACGCTCTTCGTCGAGTCGCCCGGCGTCGCGCACGCGCAGCTCGTCGCGCACCACCTCGTCGCCGACGGGCGCTCGTTCACCGTGGTGGCGAACCAGCTCGTCGAGGACTACGACGACGCGCTGAAGGGGCTCACCCGGATCCGCCCGGCGCCGGTCTCCTTCCGGCGGAGCCTGCCGGCGGCCGCGGCTTACCGGGATTCCGCGGCGTTCCGGGACGATCTCGCGTTCCACCGCGCCGCGCTCGACCGTGCCGCGCCCGTGCTCTTCGCGAAATCCGGGACCGCGGCGGGGAGTGCGCGGCACACCTTCCGGCTGCCGGGGGACTGGGTGGCCCGCGTCCGGGCCGCGGGGTTGCCGATCTTCCCGTACCTGGCCGCCATGACCGGCGTCTTCCTCTCGCGCGTGCACCGGTCCGCGGAAGGCGTCATCGGGGTGCCGCTCCTCAACCGCGACGACGAATTCCTCGACACCGTCGGGAGTTTCACCAACACCGTGCCGTTGCGGGTCGCGGTGCCCGGCGGGACCACCGTGCGCGCGCTGGTCGCGGACGTCCATTCGGCCACCCGGGAGGTGCGGCGGCACGGCCGCACGCCGCTGGAAGACATCCTGCGCGAGCTGCCCGGCCGGCCCCGGCAGCTCTACGACATCACCCTCAGCTACGTGCGGCTGCCCCGCCTCCGCACGAACCTGGCGCACCGCACGGTCATGGAGACGTTGTGCCACGAGCGCGACGCGCTGTCCATCGTCGTCACCGCCGTCGAGGAGCAGGACGACGTCGAGGTGTCCCTCGACTGCGCGCGGGACGTCTTCGGCGCCGAACTGCCCGGCGACCGCGTCGCGGCGCTGTTCCGGTGCCTGCTGGAGAACGGGATCGACGGCGCCGACGCGCCGGTGGCGGACGTGCCGATGCTGCCCGCCGCCGAGCAGGCGCTGCTCGAGGCGTACGGCCGGGGCGCGGAGGTCCCGTTCCGCGACGAGGCCACGCTGAGCGGTCTCTTCGAGGAGCAGGCCGCCCGGCGCCCGGACCAGGTCGCCGTCACCGGCCCGGATTTCCGCCTGACGTACGCGGAGCTGGACGCCGCCGCGAACCAGGTGGCGCGCAAGCTGATCGCGGCGGGCGTGGGCCCGGGTGACCGGGTCGTCGTCGCGCTGGAACGCGGGCCGGACCTGCTGCCCGCGCTCTTCGGCGTCCTCAAGGCGGGCGCGGCGTACGTGCCTGTCGACCCGGCCCACCCCGCCGAACGCCTCCGGTTCCTGGTCGGCGACAGCAGTCCCGTGGCCGTGCTGGTGTCCGGCGCGACCGCGTTGCCGCCGTTGCCAGGGACGCCCGTGTGGCAGGTCGGGGACCTGCGCGAAGGCGACGCTTCACCGGTCGGCGCGCGGGCCACGGCCACCGACATCGCTTACGTCATCTACACTTCCGGCTCGACCGGCCGCCCGAAGGGTGTCCTCGTGCGCCACCGGTCGGTGGTGAACCGGCTCGCGTGGATGCAGCGCCGTTACCCGCTGGGCGAGCACGACGTCCTGCTGCAGAAGACGCCCATCGCGTTCGACGTCTCGGTGTGGGAGCTGTTCTGGTGGGCGCTCGAAGGTGCCGCGGTCGCGCTGCTGCCGCCCGGTGGCGAGAAGGACCCGCGGACGATCCGGGCCGCCGTCGCCGGGCACGGCGTCACGGTCGTGCACTTCGTCCCCTCGATGCTCGCGTCGTTCCTCGAACCCGGCGAGCGCGAGGCCGGACCGCTGCGCCGGGTCTTCTGCAGCGGGGAAGCACTTCCCGCCGCCAGCGTCGAGCGGTTCAACCGCCTGTACCGGGTGGACGGTGGCGGCCCGGAACTGGTGAACCTGTACGGCCCGACCGAGGCGACGGTCGACGTGACGTACTACGACTGCCCGGCGGACACCACCATCGCGCGGGTCCCGATCGGCCGCCCGATCGACAACACGAGCCTCCACGTCGTCGGCGCGCACGGCGAGCCGCAACCGCTCGGCGTCGCGGGCGAGCTGTGCATCGGCGGGGTGGGGGTCGCCGCCGGGTACCTCGGGCGGCCCGGGCTGACCGCCGAGCGGTTCGTCGCGGATCCGTCCGGCGGTGGCCGGCTCTACCGCACCGGCGACCTGGCGCGCTGGCTGCCCGGCGGCGACCTCGAGTACCTCGGCCGGCTCGACGACCAGGTCAAGATCCGCGGCAACCGCGTCGAACCCGGCGAGGTCGCCGGCGTCCTGCTGAGCGCGCCCGGGGTCACCGGCGCGGTGGTGGTCGACCGGACGACCGCCGCCCGGGGCACCCACCTCGTCGGCTACTACGTCGGCGACGGCACCGGCCTGCGCGAGCACCTGGCGCGGGAGCTGCCGGAGTACATGATCCCGGCGTTCCTCGTCGCGCTTGACCGGATTCCGTTGACCCCCAACGGAAAGGCCGACCGCCGCGCGCTGCCCGAACCGGCGGCGGGCAGCGCCGGTGAAGCCCGGCCGTTCACCGCGCGGGAAGCAGTCCTCGCCGGGATCTGGGGCGAAGTGCTCGGCCGCACGCCGGAGTCGCCCGACGAGGACTACTACGCCCTCGGTGGCGATTCCCTGCTGATGCTGCGGATCCGCGCGCTCGCCGAGCAGCGCGGCCTGCGGTTCGCGCTGGCCGATCTGGTGCGCCACCCGACCATCGCGGGGCTCGCCGAGCACGTCGAAAGCAGCGGTGCGGACGAAGCCGCGCCGCCGCGGCTCGGGCTGGTGTCCGCGGTGGACCGCGTCCGACTGGGCGACGTCGAGGACGCCTTTCCGCTGACCCGGCTCCAGCAGGGCCTGCTCTACCACAGCCGGGAAGCGGGCTCGACCGTCTACGAGGACGTCTTCCGGTACCGCCTGCGCGTGCCGTGGGACGAGCCGGAGTTCCGGAAGGCGGTCACCCGGCTCGCCCGGCGCCACCCCGCGCTGCGGACGAGCTTCCACCCCGGCGAGTACGCGGAACCGCTGCAGATCGTGCACCGCGGAGTGCCCGGCGCGCTGGAGGTCGCCGACCTCCGCGGCACCGCCCGCGCGGCGGCCGAAGCCGAAGTGCTGGCCCACATCGAGCGGCGCCGCCGGCACGACTACGCCTTCGGGACCCCGCCGCTGTACCTGTTCCGCGCGCACGTCCGCGACGACGGCCTGGACCTGGTGCTCAGCTTCCACCACGCCCTGCTCGACGGCGGCAGCGTCGCCACGCTGGTGAGCGAGCTGCTGCGCGGCTACGCGCACGGCCTTGGCCTGCGTGCCGAGCCGGTCCCGGACCTGCCGCTGCCCTCGGCGGCGGCGTACCTGCGCGAAGAACGCGACGCGCTGGCTTCGGCGGAGAGCGCGGACTTCTGGCACGGCACGCTCGACGGGAGCGAAGCCTCCTCGATCGGCGGGTTCGGCCCGCACGAACCGCGCGGCGCCCGGGCCACCTCGCACCGCACCGACCTGGCGCCCGGACTCGGCACGCGGGTGCGGGAGTTCGCCCGCGAACGCGCCCTTTCGGTGAAGTCCGTCCTGGTCGCCGCGCACTGCCTCACCCTGGGCCTGTTCTCCGGCAACCCCGACGTCACGACCGGCGTCGTCACGCACGGCCGCACCCACGACGGCGTGGCCGGACTCTTCCTCAACACGTTGCCGCTGCGGGTGTCCGCGGCCGGCCGCAGCTGGTCCGGCGTCGTCCGCGAAGCGTTCCTCGCCGAGCAGGCGGCGTACGCGGACCGCCGCTACCCGCTCAGCGCCATCCAGGACCGGCTCGGCCGCCCGCCCGCCGTGACGGCGTTCAACTACGTCCACTTCCGGCAGCTCGGCGACGCGGTCCGGATTCCCGGCGTCGACCTGCTCGCGTTCGACACCTACGAGCAGACCAGTTTCGAGCTGCTCGTCAACGTGGTCACCGACCCGGCCGACGAGCACCTGTGGCTGCGGGTGGACGGCGACGGCACCACGATCACCGCCGCCCAGCTCCGCCTGTACGGCGAGCACTACGTGCGCGTCCTGACCGAACTGCTCGACCGGCCGGACGACCCGGCAGGCCTGGGTTTTCTCACCACCCCGCTGCCCGAAGCCGTCCCGGCCGCGCGGCACGCCGACGTCGTCGCGCTGTTCGACCGGTGCGCCGCGGCGCACCCGGCCACGCTCGCGCTGACCGGCGAGCGGCAGTGGACGTACGGCAGGCTGGGC
>NZ_JAAGNB010001868.1:0-1001 GCF_010550475.1 Amycolatopsis sp. SID8362 | reverse complement strand
CCGGGGTTCGAGCTCGTGCCGCGCGGTGCCGTTGACGCCCGGGGGCAGCGCGGGCAGGCCGGGCCGCGACGGCAGCTCGACCAGGACCAGCACGCCGGGGACGTGCACGCTGGCGGTGATGCCGGCGCTCGCGGTCCGCGTGGTCGTCGGCCGCAGCCGGACGGTGATCCCGTGCGACGCGGCCAGCCTGCTCACCACGAACAAGCCCATCCGGCGGGTGGTCTCCGGGCTGACCGACGCGCCGGCGGCCAGCCGGGCGTTGGCCGCTTCCAGGTCTTCGCGGCTCATGCCGAGGCCGGTGTCGACGACCTCGACCAGCACGCCGCCGTCGAAGCCGCGGTCGGCGGTGAGCACGACCTGCTCGTCCGGCGGCGACGACCGGATCGCGTTCTCCAGCAGCTCCGCGAGGATGTGCACGACGTCGGCGGCGGCCTCGGCCTGCACCGAGCCGCGCGGCGCGTTGCCGAGGGTGATGCGCTGGTAGTCCTTGACCTCCGACGTCGCCGCGCGCAGCAGCTCGACGGTCGCGACCGGGCCGGTTTCCCGCCGCACCGGCCGGCCGCCGGCGAGGACCTGCAGGTTCTCACCGTTGCGCCGCAGCCGGGTCGCGATGTGGTCGATCTGGAACAGCTCGGCCAGCCGCTGCGGGTCCTGCTCGTCGGCCTCGAGGTCTTCGATCACCGAAAGCTGCAGCTCGACCAGCGACTGGCTGCGCCGCGACAGCGTCATGAACATCTCGCTGACCTGGATCCGCATCTCGGCCTGCTCGCCGACGGCGAGCCGGACGGCCTGCCGGTGCATGTCGTCGAAGGCGCGGGCGAGCTGGCCGACCTCCTCCTCGGAGTCCACCGGGAGCGGCGGGGTCGCGCGCCAGTCGACGTCCTCGCCCTCCCGGATCCGCTCGATGGTGCCGGGCAGCCGGCGGCGCGCGGTGTCGAGGGCGGCCGCGTGCAGCCGCCGGATCGGGGCCACCACCGACCGGGCGACGGCGAGCGCGATGG
>NZ_JAAGNB010001810.1:0-321 GCF_010550475.1 Amycolatopsis sp. SID8362 | reverse complement strand
GCCGGCACCGCAGCCGCGCGAGCACCGGCACGCCGAGGCCGCACCGCAGCACGTCCACGACCCCGATCACCCGGAGCCGCCCGCTGTCGGTGAGCTGCGCGGCGCGTCGCAGGACGGTCGACTCGCTCGCCCCGACGTGCCGCGCGATGGCGCCCCACGACGCCCGCCCGTTGAGCTGCAGGGCGGCGACGATGCGCCGGTCCAGTTCAGGTGCCTTGCCTTCGATCTGCACGAGAGGCATCCTGAATGCGGGAAAACGTCAAGTCAAGGGGTGACAGTGCAAGAATGCGTCAAGCGCCCCAAGGTGGCCTTGGTTGCGTC
>NZ_JAAGNB010001708.1:0-383 GCF_010550475.1 Amycolatopsis sp. SID8362 | reverse complement strand
GACCGCATGCGGCGGGCCGGGGTCACCCCGCTGCCGCCGGCGGAGGCCGCGGCCGCGCTCGGCCGGGTCACGCGCTCGCAGGTCGTCGCCGACATCGACTGGGACGTCTACCTTTCCGGGCAGGCGCGTCCGCTGTACCGCGAGCTGGCTCCGGCGGCTCCGGTCGTCGAAGTCCACACCGGACTCGGCGACCGGCTGGCCGGGTTGTCCGCGGCCGATGCGGGCGAGCTCGTCCTCGACGTCGTCCGCGAGCACGTCGCGGCGGTGCTCGGCCACGGCCGGGCGGTGGACGTGGCGCCGGACCGGGCGTTCAGCGAAACCGGCTTCACGTCGCTGACCGCGGTGGAACTGCGCAACCGCCTCGACCGCGTCACCGGGCTGAG
>NZ_JAAGNB010001651.1:0-363 GCF_010550475.1 Amycolatopsis sp. SID8362 | reverse complement strand
CCCGCGGCCCAATCCTCCGGCGCGAGCGCTCCGGAAGCCACCCCCGCGGCGGACGGGGCGATGGACGCCGCCGCGATCCGGAACGTCTGGCCGCAGCTCATGACCGCATTGCGGAAGTTCACCGGTGGCCGCAGCCTCGAAGCGATGCTGACCCAGGCGACGGTGGCGAGCGTCGAGGGGCACGCCGTCACGCTCACCCACAAGTCCGAGCCCCTGTCCCGCCGGCTCTCCGACCAGGACAACGCCCGCAAGATCGCCGGCGCGCTGTCCGACGTCCTCGGTGGCGACTGGCAGGTCCGCTGCGTGCACGGCAACGCCCCGGCGGCCCCCGCCGCCCGTGTCCAGCAGGCGGCGCCCGCGCCG
>NZ_JAAGNB010000137.1:0-7660 GCF_010550475.1 Amycolatopsis sp. SID8362 | reverse complement strand
CCCGGCCGGGGTCGGCGCGCGGAAGACGTCGCCGATCGCCGCTTCGAGGCCGAGGGTGGCGCGGATGCCGGAGACGAGCTTCGCGGCGAGGAGCGAGTGGCCGCCGAGGGCGAGGAAGCCGTCGTCGATACCGACGCCGTCGACGCCGAGGATCTCGGAGAACAGGCTGCAGAGCGCGGCTTCCCGCGGCGTGCGCGGGGCGCGGCCGGTGCGGGCGGCGGCCCAGTCGGGGGCTGGCAGGGCCTTGCGGTCGAGCTTGCCGCTCGGCGTCAGCGGGAAGTCGTCGAGCACGACGAACGCGGCCGGGACCATGTATTCCGGCAGGTTCCCGGCGAGGGCGGCGCGCAGGGCGTCGAGGTCGGGGGTGCCGTCCGGGACGACGTAGCCGACCAGCCGCTGGTCGCCCTCGCGGTCTTCGCGGGCCAGCACGCACGAGCCGCCGACGCCGGGCTGACGGTCGAGGACGGCCTCGATTTCGCCGAGTTCGACGCGCAGGCCGCGGATCTTGACCTGGTGGTCGGTGCGGCCGAGGTAGTGCAGCGCCCCGGTTTCGTCCCAGCGCGCCAGGTCACCGGTGCGGTACATCCGCTCCCCCGGCTCGAACGGGCTGGCCACGAACCGCTCGGCCGTCAAGCCGGGCCGGCCGTGGTAGCCGCGGGCCAGCTGGACACCGGCGAGGTACAACTCGCCGGATTCCCCGGGTGCGACGGGCTGGAGCCGCGCGTCGAGGACGTAGGTGCGGGTGTTCCACACCGGACGTCCGATGGGGACGGTGGCGTTTTCCTTTTCACAGGCCCAATAGGTGACGTCGACCGAAGCTTCGGTGGGGCCGTAGAGGTTGTGGAGTTCGACGCCGGGCAGGGTGGCGAAGAACCGGGCCTGCAGTTCGGCGGGCAGGGCTTCGCCGCTGCACAGCACGCGGCGCAGGCCGGTGCAGGTCGCGGCGGCGGGGTCGAGCAGGAAGGCCTGCAGCATCGACGGGACGAAGTGGACGGTCGTGATCCGCTCGGCGCGGATGACCCCGGCCAGGTAGGCGGGATCGCGGTGGCCGCCGGGCCGCGCGAGGACGAGCGTGGCGCCGGTCAGCAGCGGCCAGAAGAACTCCCAGACGGAGACGTCGAAGCTGGACGGCGTCTTCTGCAGCACGCGGTCTTCGGCGGTGAGGCCGTACTGGGCCTGGGTCCAAGCGAGCCGGTTGACGATGCCTTCGTGCGGCACCAGCACGCCCTTGGGGCGGCCGGTGGAGCCGGAGGTGTAGATGGCGTATGCGAGGTCCTTTGTGGACACCTCCGGCTCGACGACCGGGACCGCGCCGTAGTCGACGTCGTCGAGGAGGATGGTCTCGGCGGCGAAGAGGTGTTCGTGGTGGGACTGGGTGAGCACGACCGGCGCGGCGCTGTCGGCGACCATGTAGGCGAGGCGGTCGGCCGGGTAGTCCGGGTCGAGCGGGACGTAGGCGCCGCCGGCCTTGAGCACCCCCAGCAGGGCGATCACCAGCTCGAGGGACCGGTCGGCGCAGACGCCGGTGAGGACGCCGGGGCCCACGCCCCGCGCGGCCAGGAGGTTCGCGAGCCGGGCGGCCCGGTCGTGGAGTTCGCGGCAGGTGAGGGTTTCGCCCTCGAACACCAGCGCCGTCGCGTCCGGGGTGCGGGCCGCCTGCTCGGCGAGCAGCCGGGTGAGCGTGCGGCCCGCCTCCGGGACGTCGGTCGTGGTGTCGTTCCAGGCCGCCAGCAGCTGCCGGGCGTCGTGGTTCACGGTGATCAGCTCCAGTTCGTTCACTGCCGGCGGGGAAGGGTCAGCGCATCGCGGCGACGAGGCTCGCCGGGCGCAGGTCGGTCCAGTTCTGCTCGACGTACTCGAGGCACGCGGCGCGGGTGTCCTCGCCGTGCACGGTCCGCCAGCCCGCCGGGACGTCCACTGTGGACGGCCAGAGCGAGTGCTGGTTCTCGGCGTTGACCAGGACGAGGAAGGTGCCGTTCTCGTCTTCGAAGGGGTTGCTCATGATTTCTTCTCCTCTGTGAGGGCGGCCCGGCCGAGTGCCGGGGTGGCGACGAGCAGGGCGAGCGCGACGAGCGCGACCGCGGCGTGGGCGAACATGGTCAGCGGGACGCCGAGCGCCTCGACCAGGACGCCGATCAGCAGGTTCCCGATCGGGGTGGCGGCGAGGGTGAACAGCGCGAGGATCGACATCACGCGGCCGCGCATCTCCTTCGCCGACCACCGCTGAGCGAGGCTCACGAGCACGAGCGCGGTGAGCCCGGCGACCAGGCCGAGGGTGAAGAAGGCGGCGATGCCGACGGCGAGGTTCCCGGTGGCGAGCAGCGCGAGGCACCCGACCTGCGCGGCGAGCCCGGCGGTGGCGAGCCGCCCGGCCTTCTCCCGCGGCGGCCACTTGACCGAGACGACGAAGGCGAGCGACGCGCCGAGCGTCATGGCGGTGAGCAGCCAGCCCGCGCCCTGGGTGCCGCCCAGCAGGACGAGCCCGAGGTTGATCGGCCCGGCGCCGCTGAGTTCGAGCAGTCCCGTGACGATCATGGCGGTCCTGAGCGCGGGCCTTCTCGCGACGTACCGCGCGCCTTCCGCTATTTCCTTGCCCAGCTGCCGGAGCTTGACGCGCTGCCGGGGCTCTTTGCTGGTCAGGGTCTTGGTGTTCCCGGCGGCGATGGCGGAGACGAGGAAGCTGACGCCGTTGACGGCGGCGACGGTGACGAGCCCCCCGAGCCCGGCCAGCCACGACCCGAGCGCCCCACCCGCGGCCTGCCCCCCACGCACGGCGGCGAGGTAGACGGCGTTGCCCCGCACGAGGTGCTCGGCCGGCAGCAGGTTCGGCCGGAGCGCGTCGGAGGCCGGGATGAAGAAGGCACTGGCGACGGCCATGACGACGATCAGCCCGGCGAGGAGTGGGAGCGACGGCCCCACCAGCAGTACGGCAGCGGCCCCGCCGAGCATGGCCCCGGCCCGGACGAGATCGGTGGTGATCAGGACCCGGCGTGGCCCGGTCCGGTCGGCGACGGCGCCGCCGACCAGGAGGGTGAGGACTTTCGGGAGGGACCCGAGGGCGAGCACGAGGCCGGCGAGGGCGGGGCCGGCGGTGCCGACGAGGGTGACGGAGAGGGCGATGAGCCAGACCGCATCGCCGAAGGAGGACAGCCCCATGGCGGCGACGAGGCCGAGGAAGGGAGCGGGCAGCGCTTTGCCCGCGCGGCTCGCTTCCGCGCCGGGCGCCACGCCCGCCGCACCGCGCGGCTCGGTCACCGCGCCCGGCTTGGCCACGCCTGAACCCGATCCAGCCACCGCGACACTCGGCCTGGCCACCGCACCCGGCTCGACCGCAGGAGCGCCTGGCCTGGCCACCGCACCCGGCTCCGCCGCCGCGGCGGCGCGGGGCTCCTCGACGGCAGTCACGACACACCCCCGACCGCGGCCACCCGGGGTCGTGAGTGGTGAGTCGGGTTAGAACCCGACTTCCCACTCACGACCGGCCGCGCCGGACCTGCCGAGCCGCGCGTCATGAGAGCACCTGCTCGCGAACCGGCGCCGGCGTGCCCGGGAACCAGACGTCCTCCGGCGTCAGCGCGTCCGCCTGGTACTGCCCCAGCGCACTCAGCAGCAACCGCAGCTCCAAAGCCAACGCCTCCGCGAACCGCACCAGCCCGGACTCCGGGTCCGTGTCCACCGCCAGCAGCGCGGCCCGCCCAAGACCCGCCGCGCGGGCGCCCAGGGCCAGAACCTTCGCCACCCGCGTGCCCTCCCACATCCGGCCTGACGCCAGCAGGCAACCGCCCGGCACCCCGATGCGGGACAAGCACTCCGCCAGCGGAAGCCCCACGGAAGAGAACGACACCGGCGTCCAGCCCGACCCGCCCTCGGCACCGTCGACCGTCACCGCGTCGGCACCCGCCTCCCAAGCCACCGACGCGGCCGAAGCGACGTCGCGGCCCGGTGGGAGCTTCACCCACACGCCGGCGCGCGGGAAGTTGTTGCGCATCAAGCGGATCTGCTGCCGCAGGATCTCCGGTGTGAACGTCCCGGGCGAACTGCTCCGCAGCACCGAAGACCCAAGCGCCAGATCCACCGCATAAAGCGAAGCGAGCGAAGCGGCGTCAGCCGGGGAAACCAGCGTCATCCCGCCGAGCCCCGGCTTCGCGCCCTGCCCGACCTTCAGCTCGAACGCCAGCCGTCCCGACTCCAGCAGCGAAGCCGCCGATGGGTCGGAATACACCAGGTTCCAGACCTCCGCGTCGGCGTCCTCCGTGCTCTGCTGCACGACGACGCCGCCGAGGCCGTCCGGGGCCGCGTCGCCGTACGCCCGCAGGCGCTCCAGCAACGTCCCGGCCGAAGGTCCGCCCGTGCGCCCGTGGCCGTGCACCGGGACGACGTTCTCGCCGATCACCATCGGGATCCCGATGGCGGCGGCCTGCGCCGACGCCGCCGCCCCGAGGCCGGCGCCCGCGACCTGCGTCGAGCCGAACGCCGACAGGTACACCGGCAGCGAAGACGCGAACCCGCCGATCGACGTCGCGAGCGAGACGTCGCCGTACAGCGGCTCACGCCCCAGCTCGATCAGCTTCTCCAGCCGCCGCGGCACGAACACCGGCGGCACCAGCCGCGCGGCGTCCAGAACGTCCGAAGCGACGTCCGACGACCCACCGAACAGCGAAGTCCCGTAAGAAGACGCGTCCGGGAACACCGCCGCGGCGCCCGAACGGGCCCGCTCCCGGACCAGGTCGGCGGGGAACCCGGCAGCGCTCAGCGCGGTCACGGCGAGACCACCCCCGGCAGCTTCGGGAACGCCGTCGCCTGCCACACCGAGTCCAGCCCGGCCACGTACCGCGTGAACCGCTGGATGCCCAGGCCGAAACCGGCGCTGCCCGGGATCCCCGACCGGACCAGGTCGAGGTACCAGGCGTACTTCGCCGGGTTCTCACCCGTTTCGCGCATCCGCGTGACGATCCGGCCGTACTCGTGCTCACGCTCGCTCCCGCTGCACAGCTCGCCGTACCCCTCGGGCGCGATCAGATCGAAGTTGCGCAGGACACCGGGCGCCGAAACGCTTTCCCGGTCGTAGAACCCGCGCGAGCCCTTCGGGTAGTCGACGAGGAAGAACGGCCGCGCGTGCTTCTCCGACAGGATCGCTTCGCCCGCCCAGTCGATCTCGGCGTCCGCGCTCTGCGGGTGGCCGAGCTCGCGCAGCGTCTCCACGGCGGTCGCGTGCGACAGCCTGCCGAACGCGCCGCCGAGCAGGTCGGTGAACGCGCCCGAGTCGCGGCCCAGCGCTTCCAGCACGTCGCCCGCGTCCTCGACGACCCGGCGCACCACGTGCGCCACCAGGTCCTGCAGCAGGTCGAGCACGTCGTCGCGGGACGCACCTGCCACCTCGACGTCGAGCTGGTGGAACTCGGCCAGGTGCCGGCTCGTGTTCGCCGTCTCCAACGGCTCGAGCCGGACGTTCGGCGCGACGTAGAAGATCTTCGAGAAGCCCAGCAGCGACGCCTGCTTGTACAGGATCGCGCTGGTCATCAGCTTGTAGCGGTGACCGTAGAAGTCGACGTCCACCTGCTTCGCGCCGCGGCCGCCCGGGTCGGTGACCGGGCCGATCACCGGGGGCAGCAGCTCGGTGAAGCCGCGGGCGCCCAGGAACGCGCGCGCCTCGGCGAGCAGCTTGTGCTGGAGGCCCAGCACGTGCCGGGTGCGCTCCGCGGTCAAGTGCGTGCGCGGGTCCGGCGGATCGGTGTACTCCATGGCGTTCTCACTCCCAGCTGGTCGGGCGGTTCAGGACAGGACCGGGTCGAGCCGTCGGCGGTGGTAGGACAGGTCGGCGAGCAGCCGGGTCGCGCTGACCCGGTCGTGGCCGCGGCGGCCGCCCAGCGCGGGCGGCAGCGGCATCCGGCCGGTGTGCCACCACTGGAGGCGGCCTTCGTCGTCGAGCACGCACCGGGTTTCGCCGCCGTTGTCGGGGTGCAGGCAGTACGGGACGTCGAGCAGGCCGCGTTCGAACGCCGCCGGCAGCGCCTCGGCCAGCGTCGGGGCGAGCGAGCGCACCTCGTCGACGAGCAGCCGCGCCTGGGCGTACACCTCGGTCTCCCCCGGCGGCGCGGCCGGCGCGGGTGCCGAGAGCGCGGTCGCGTGCGCCAGCCGCAACGCCGAGACGTTCTCCTCGACGGTCGGGATCCGGTGTGCTTCGGCGGTGGTCTTGACGATCAGCCGCTCGGTGCCGGTGCGCACGGCCAGCCGGACGCTCTCGGCGACCAGCTCCCGCGCCCCGGCTGCGGACTCCGGGAACAGCCCCATGTACGTGTAGAGCACCAGGTGGTGGTCCACAGTGGACAGTTCCTCGGCGCACAGCCGCCGCATCGCCCACAGCGCTTCGGCGTCCTGCTCCGGGCTCGTCTGCTGCGCGTAGCTGGCCGACACGCTGCGCACGCCGTGCTCGGCGAAGAACAGGCACTCCAGCACCGACAGCGCGACGAGCAGGCCCGGCGGGCACAGCTGGCCGAGCATGCAGCCGCCGAAGCTCTCCAGGTGGCAGTCGACCGCCTGCCCGGCCAGCAGCGACGCCGAGCGCGACCACGCCTTCGCCGCCGTCCGCAGCGGCACGCTGCTGTAGGGCAGGCAGTAGGACACCGGCCCGCCCTCGGAGGCGTCGAGACCGGCTTCGAGCATCACCGCGAAGATGTCTTCGGGCTGCGCCGAGCCGTGCCGCACCTGCACCGGGAAGCCCGGCAGGTCCGCCACCAGCTTGGCGGTGACCGAAGGCCCGAGCGCCACCAGCGGGAAGCCGTTGAGCGGGACCCCGGACTGGACGGACATCGCGGCGAGGTCGTGCTGCCCGGTGCGGGTGTAGCTGTCGAGCGTCACGGTGCCGACGGCCGGGACGCCTGCCCCGGCCACCGCGCGCAGCCCGCGGCGCATCGCGGCCGGGTCGGAGAACCCCATCCGCGGCTGGACGACGAGCGTCCGGCGGCGGCGGTGCTCGGCCACGAACGCGCTGAACACCGACCGGGCAGCGGTCACCGCAAGGTCCGGATGTTCGCGGCGACGAACTCGCGGAAGGACTCGATCGCCTGGCCGGAATCGCCGGCGCCGACGTGGAACACCGCGTCGTAGCCCAGTGCCAGCAGCTCGGCCTCCAGCGCGCTGTTCGCGTCGCCGTGGACGCCGAGCTTGCCGCCGATCACGGCGGGCAGCCCGGCCAGGACGGCGTCGGCCCGCAGCGCGGAGATCACCCGGGCGCCGTCGACGTGGCCGTGGCCGTTGATGGTGCTGATCACCAGGCAGTCCGGCCGCTCGGCGCGGCAGGCCGCCAGCAGCCGCTCGACCGGGACGCAGGCGCCGAGGTTGACCACCTCGTGGCCCATTTCCTCCATGATCAGCTGGAGGGCGACGAGGTTCCACATGTGCGAGTCGGACTGGACGCTGGACAGGACGAACTTCAGCGGGGACCCCGCGGACACGGCGGGCCGGTCCGGGGTCTGCTCGATCTGGAAGGTGGTCATCGTGCGTCGCTCCCTGTGCGTTCGGGGAACGTCCGCGGTGCGGGCCGCGAACTTCTCACGACGAATCGTCATCGGCCGGCGCCCGGCGCACATGGGTGCGGCGGCCCCGCATTCCCCCGGCGTTCGCCCACCCCGGTCCGCCTCGCGCGCGGGCGTCGCGGCCG
>NZ_JAAGNB010001412.1:0-222 GCF_010550475.1 Amycolatopsis sp. SID8362 | reverse complement strand
GGTCAGGGTGACCAGCCGGGCGCCGCCGAGCAGTTCGGCCAGCAGTTTGAGCTCGTCGTCGCGGCCGATGAACGTCGTCAGCCGGGTCGGCAGCCGGTCGGCCACCGGCGACGGCGGCGCGAGCTCGCCCCGCAACGCGGCGACGTGGATCTCCTGCAGCTCGGCCGACGGGTCGACGCCGAGCTGGTCGGCCAGCGTGCGGCGGATCCCGGCGTACACCGA
>NZ_JAAGNB010001361.1:0-20943 GCF_010550475.1 Amycolatopsis sp. SID8362 | reverse complement strand
CGAACCGGGGTCAGCGCGGCGATGCCGTGGTGCTGCCGGGTCGCGCCCGCCAGCGCGTCGGCGAACCAGTCGCCGGTGACGGCGCGGGCCCGGTCGTCGAGGTAGGCCGCCGCGGCCGTGCGGAGGATGTCCGCGGTGATCGCGCTTTCGTCGCCCAGCTGCCGTGCGTCCATCGCCGCCGTGATGAGCGCGTGCGTCCACGGGCTGTGCAGGCCGTCGGCGTAGTGGCGGAGCAGCTGCGGGCCGCCGGACAGCACCTGGGTGACTTCCAGCCGCTCGGTCGTGCGCACGGCCAGCGCCACCCGCGGGTCGAGGGCGGCGCACCGGGTCAGTTCCGCCTCGTCACCGGCGAAGCTGTCCGGGATCCGCACCATCCGCACCTGGGGCAGGTCGAGCAGCGCGCGTACCGAGTCCACAGTGGACAGGAGGTTCCAGTGCGCGGTCCACACGTCGGCGACCACCAGCACGGGCCCCGGACCGGACAGCAGGCCGGCCAGCCCTTCCGCGACCGCCGGCCCGTGCGGCAGGTCGAGGAACCGGCGCCGGAGATCGGGCAGCCACCACACCCGCCGCGGCGGGAGGCCGCGGGCCAGCGACTCCACCAGCTGCCGCGGCCCGCTCGGGCGCACGACCGGCCAGTCCCGCAGGTGCGGCACCGCCCGCACCGCTTCGTAGCCGGCCCGCGTCTTCCCCGACGCCGAACCCCCGACCAGCACCACCATCAGGCAGGCTTCGGCGAAATCCCGCAGCAGTCCGCGAATCTCGCCGTCGTGCCGCCGCGAGACGTAACACGGCGGCCCGGCGGGGACCGGCGAATCCAGCGTGATCGCCTCGTGCACCCCCAGCTCCCGCGCCGTCCACCCGGCGATCGGCCGCTCGGCCACCGGCGGCGAGGTCCGGGAAACTACGACGTCGCCGTGCACGTTCCCGATCTGCACGACCGGGCCGTACACCGCGCCGACCTCGTTCGAGACGCCCTCCGCCATCGTCTCAACGTACCTGCCGCCCGGGTCAAGCCTTCCAGGCCGCGGCGGGGAGCACGGACGAATCGAAGGCGTACGGGAGCAAGTCCAAGATGTGCACGTCGAGAACCCGGTCCAGCGCGAGGTTCGAGCACAGCACCCTGATGTTCACCGCGGCTCCCCCGGTCGTGTCGTAGATGCGCTGCCGGCAGCCACCGCACGGCGTGATGGGGATGTCGGATCCCGAGTCCGTGGGGTCACCACCGGCCACGGCGATCGTCACCAGATCGCGGCTGCCCGCCGAAAACGCCGCCAGTAGCGCGGCGGGTTCGGCACAAACGCTCAGCGGCAGCGCCGACGACTCGAGGAAGGTACCCGCGAAGGTCCGCCCGAGACGGTCGCGCACCGCGGCGCCGACCAAGAACCCGGAAACAGGGTTGAAGGCGTTCCTGCCGACATCACGAGCTCTGCGCAGCAGCAGGAGATCGTCCGCTTCCAGCTCACCGGGGTCTCGATACGACACGGCGTCACCTACCCGTTCCCTAGAATAGCGCGACAATCGTCCCGCCATGCCGAAAATCTCTGCTCCCATACATAGTCCCTGGCGAACTTTTCGTCCACCGGAAGCCGCTTTTCGTCGATCGCGAGGCCATCGAGCTCGACGCCGCGGCCCTCACCGATCCGTCCGATCACCGTGAAGCGCCCGCCCACTGACGCCACCGAGTCGACCACGTCGCCGACGCCGTCGGCATCGACGACGTACATGTTCTCCCAGTCGTAACCCGGCGAGAGGGCGAACGCCGCCAGGGGTAGCTCGAGGGCTTCGGCAACCGGCCGCAGCCGTTGGTCCGGCAGTGTCGCCAACGCACCGCCGTCAAGGACCATTTTGGCCGCGGAGGCCCGTGCCAGGATGCGGACACCGCCTCCCACGCCATCGGAGAGGTCCAGCCCGGCGCGCACCCTTCCCGTGTCGATCGCGGCACGCGATTCGGCTTCGGGGAGTTCGATCACCTCGTCGGCCGACCGGCACAGTGCTTCGGTAGCGGGCGGCACGGAAAGATCCAGCTCGCGGATCAACGCGTTGGCCCACCGCAAGCCCCAGTGCTTGGCCTTCGCGGAAGTCACCCCCACGACCATGCCCGGTCTCGCGCCGGTGCGTCTGACGAGGCGATCGGACGCCGCCCGGCCCAACGCGAAGCCGACCATGTGAAAGGCTTGGCCTTCCTTCGTGTCCCCGCCGACCAGCCGCACGTCGTAGCGCGCCAGTTCGGCGGACAGGTCGGCCATCAGGGTCTCGACGGCCGCCAGCGTCGTGCCGCGAGGCAAGGTGAGCGCGACCATGAAGCTGCAAGGCCGACCGCCCATGCAGAAGATGTCCGACAACGTCTGCGCCACGCACAGCCTCGCGCGGTTGTACGTCTCCACGTTCAGCGGAAGGCGATCCATGTTCAGCAGCAAGGATTCGCGGTCGTCCAGCTCGTACACCGCGCAGTCGTCCCCGATGACCCGGGGCCCGTCGCCGTTGATGAGGTTTTCGATCAGTTCGTGCACGTGGTACTCGCCGACGTCGGTCAGCAGTTCACCACCGCCATCCGGCCGCTCCAGCCGACTCGTCACCGTCGATCCCCTTCTTGCGGTCTCGACCCGTGCGCCAGGACCTTGCGCAGAACGACGTCCGCGAACTCTTCGGGCGAGTGGGTCCGGCTTCGGATGTAGCCGATCGACGGACTGAGGCCGGGTACTTCCACCTCGTCGACGTAGTAGGGCAGCAGGAAGTTGCCCCGCGCCTCCTGCAGCCGGGAAAGGATCGCCCGCCACTCCAGGCTGCCGCTCCACTTGGACTTCACGAAGTCGGCCGACAGGATGGCGATCGCGTAACGGCACCGCCGGATGTACGTGTCGTGCAAGTACATGTTGAGATCGGCACCGAGGAGTTCGTGCTCGTAGTCCTCGTCGTAGAACACGGTCAACCCGGCGGCTCTCAGCTTTTCCCGGATCCGGGCCGCGATACCCCGTTGCATCGACGAAAAGGAAATACCCACGTCGAAGCCGTCGGTCACCCGGAGCGCGGCGGATTCTTCGCGGCGTGATCTCCAGCCGTCGGCCGTGATCCGCGACTTCTCCAGGTCCCGGCCGAGGAGATCGACCGCCAAGGCGGCCTCGGCCGTGCGCCACGTGCACACGTTGGTGTCCGAGACGTCGTTGCACCAGCCACCGCGGTCGTCGTCGAACCCGTCCAGCAGCTCACCCGCGAGCTGGACGTTGACCGGATCGAGTACCGGCCACAACTGCCGCGTCGCCAGCACCATCAGCGACCGGTCGATCGTGGTGTACCACAGCGGCTGGTCTTCCCTGCCGAGCCAGACGGAATCCATCGCCACGACCCCACCGCGCCAGATCAGGCCGTGCAGGCGCTCCAGCTTCTCCGGTGCGGAAGGCGCGCCGATGATCTTCAGAATCGCGTCGCGAAGGACTCGGACGAGGGGTTCTTCGGTCGGTGACCGCCTGAGGTAGGAGACGAGGTTCCGGCGTGCGGCCACCGCCTTCCGCGCCGGTACACCTCCGTTGTCCACCAGGTTCCGGATGGCCAGCGCCGCCGGGAGGCAGAACAACGGGTGCGGCCGGCCCGGACGATCGGGGCGCAAGCCCCAGCCACCGGAGGAATCCTGCCGGTCGAAGAACGACGAAGCCAGCTTTTCGACCGCCCCCGGGCTGGCCAGCCGGGGCCGGCGCGCCAGGGCCGCCAGGCACCACGCATCCGACCAGTTGGTTTCGATCGTGACGCGGTACCACGACGGCACCTCGATCGACCCCGCGTCGCTGAGCAGGCAGCACAGCTCGGTGAAGTACGGCTCGAGAACCTCGTCGGGGATCGAACGCATCATCGACGCGGCGTAGAGCATCGTGCCCGCCGTCGCCGCCGAGGGCTCCTTCCTCCCGATGTGCTGCGCTTCGAAGAGCACATCGAGCTTCGCCCGCTCCAGGAGCTCGATCATCACCTCGGCCGGGTGGACGCCCAGCAGTTCGCGGGCGATCATGACGGGGTCGGTTGAACGACGTCTTCGACCGCGAGAACCCGCTCGAGCCCGAGTTCCGTGAGCACGGCGGCCTTCGCGCGGACGTAGCTGTCCGCCCACGCCGGTGACGATCCGACACCGGCCAGGATCTGGTCACCGTACGCCGGGCAGGACTCGCCCAAACCGAACTCGGCGACCAACGCGGACAGTTCCTGGTCCGCCGCACGGCCGCTCAGCTCGACCTCGAGGAACATGCCCAGCCCGGCGACGTCGTCCAGCGTCAGCACCGCGTCACGTACGCGGGCAGTCCGTCGCGTGCGGTCGATCACCAACCCCAGCCGCAATCCCATCAGGCTCAGGACTTCCGCCGCGCCACGCACCGTCTCGACACCGACTTCGGCTTCGAGGTACTCGTTTTCACCGGCGGTCAAGCCTTTGTACTGCAGTGCGCAGACCCCTTCGACCCACCGCAGCCGAGCCACCCAGCCCCGGGTCTTCATGCTCACCGGGCCATCCAGTCCGAGCGTGACATCGACGACCCGGACCGGCGGGCTCCACTCGAATTCACGTGCCAGCCGGCGGTACTTGTCCTCGCTCAGCCGGAAGCGCCACTCCCGCTCAACGTACATGACTCTCCACCTCGTACGCGTCGGCGAGCTGCCGTCGGCGGACCTGGACTCCGGCTCGGTCGCCGCAGGCTTCGGCGAAAGAGGACAACGCCCGGTCGAAACTCCGCGCACACGACTCCACGGAATCGAGGTCGAGCGTCTCGCCGAACCGCGCGTTCCCGAAGCACGGCCGCAGCTGCAGCTGCGTCGTCAACCTGATGCTCCGGTATTGTGGCGCCATTTCGTGGCAGGCACCGGGACACCACGGCTTCACCATGCGGACGGACTGGCCTTTTCCACCGTGCCACGTGCTGTCGTAGGGCGTATCGGAAGATCGCCGGTAACCGAATTCGGCGAGCAAATCGCCGTACTCCCGGTGCGCGCGCCGCTGCCGTTCGATCGCCGACACCTGGCACGGCAGGAGGAATTTGACCGGAAGCCGATGCTCACGACCGAATGAGAGCATGTGTTCGACGTGCTTCGCGTCCGGAACCAACCGGGCGTAACTGTTTATCGCGACTTCCGCCCCCATACCACGAAGCACATCGAGCGTCACCCGTACACGATCCAGAACACCGCCGGTCAGGCGAGCATAGGTATCCGGATCCGCCGAGGGGACGTTGACGCAGATCCGGCCGCCGAACGCGGCGACCGACTCGAGCACCCGGCGGTTGACACCATTGGAGATGACCGCCGTGTCGTAGCCTGCCTCGACGCACTGCCGCACCAGGTCGGGCAAACCGGGGAAGAGGGTCGGCTCGCCACCCGAGAACTTGACCTGCCGCAGGCCTTTGCTCCCGGCCGCGTCGAGCAGGGTCCTCAGATCACCCGCCTTCAACGCCGACAGGCCGCTCAGCCCTTCCTGCCCCTCGTTGTGGCAGAACACGCAGGTCAAGTTGCACCGCTCGGTCAGAAGTACCCTCAAGGACAAGAATCGCGCGCCTTGCACGACCTTGCTCGACATCGCACCCTCCACGGATACTTCGTGCGTCCAGCCTGCAGTCTAGGGCGCCCCGGCCACACCGCAACACGTCGGCCGCGACGCCAATTTGGTGACAAAAGAAGGACATTTCCCGCGTCGATCACGGCTGTTGCTCCGAACGGGGCATCAACGATCGAAAACACTGATCGTCTGCTACGAATCCACGATTGCACGGCGGATTCGAGCTCCTCATTCGAGGACTTCCACCGGCTTCGTCCGCCAATCCTCGGACCCTGTGTTACACGACGTACCGAACCAAGCCGTACGAAGCCGGAACGGGCGCGCCGAGCTTCGTGCCCTTGCGGTAGCCGCCGAAGATCAGGCCCAGGACGATGATGACGAGCGCGAGCACCAGCACCCACAGCCACCACTTGCGCACGGTGTCTCCCCTCTCCGGCGGGCTCGACCCCGCGTACGTACCCACCGCGCCGGTTCGCCAAGCGTCCGCTGGGGTATTCCTCCCGGCATGGGTGCATGGGGCAAGCGGCTCATCGGGATCGGTGTGGCAGTGGTGGTCTTGGCAGCCGCGGCGCTCGTCGGATCGGCCGTTCACCTGTTGCCCCAGTTGCGCAATCCGTTCGCCCAGCAGACCGAAGAGCATTCCGGGCCGGTGCTGCTGCAGTCGATCGTCGAGCTTTCGCGCTACGAGGCCGCCAGTGGCTCGTTCCAGGTCGTCGTGGACATCACGACCAGCTCGGTGCTGCCCAGTTTCCTCGTGGGCAGCGACACGATGTTCATCGGAGTCGGCACGGACAACGCCTACGTGGACTTCTCCCGGCTGAAAGGCGACGCCGTCCAGGTCTCCGACGACCGCCTTTCGGCCACGATCACCCTGCCGCACGCCCAGCTGGAGCCGGCGACACTGGACGTGCACGAGTCCCACGTCTACGCGCAGCAGCAGGGCCTGTTCACCCGCATCAACGACTTCCTCAACGGCAACCCGAACTCGCAGCAGGCCCTGTACGAGCTCGCGCAGAAGCAGATCCAGGCCGCGGCCGTGAAGAGCACGCTGGTGGCCGACGCCGAACGGAACACGAAGGTGATGCTGACCGGCCTGCTGCAGTCGCTCGGGTTCAAGAACATCGCGGTGAACTACGCGGACAACCCGGCCGGCGGTTGACGTCAGCGGTGCAGGCGCTGGGGCCAGTCCTCGGGCAGCCGCTCCGCCGGGCCGGGCGCGGACTGGGTGAGCGGGCGGTGCTCCGGGGCGGCCAGCGCGGGACCGGACTCGTACATCGTCTCCTCTTGGTAGTCCCAGAACCACTCCTCGCCTGGCTCGAAGCTGCGGACGATCCGGTGGCCGGTCGCCGCGGCGTGGGCGCTGGCGTGCTGGCCGGGTGAGGAGTCGCAGCAGCCGATGTGGCCGCAGGCGGCGCACCGCCGGAGGTGGAACCACCAGCCCTGCGGGTCCGCGGCGTCGCAGTCCGCGCAGCCCGGGCCGCTCGGCGGCACCGAGGGGTCGACTCCTTGCATGCGAACTCCTCTGCTCGGGACCACGGGCACCGCCGACTCTAATCCGGACCGCGGGTGGCGCCGAATCGGGCAGAAGAAAGTTCGGGATCGATTCAGAGATTTCTGCTAGCCTCGCCCTGTCTCGCGGCTCACCGTGGCGCCGCCCCGTTAGGCGAACTCACCGAGGAGCGCAATGACTGCCATCGTCCGGGTCAAGGGCCGCGAAGTTCTCGACAGCCGCGGCAACCCGACCGTCGAGGTCGACGTCGAGCTGGCGGACGGCTCGCTCGGCCGGGCCGCGGTGCCCTCCGGCGCGTCCACCGGCACCCGGGAAGCGGTCGAGCTGCGGGACGGGGACAAGGCCCGGTTCCACGGCAAGGGCGTGCGCAAGGCCGTCGACGCCGTCAACACCGAGATCGCCGAGGCGGTCGTGGGCCTCGACGCCGAGGCACAGGCGGAGGTCGACCGCACGCTGATCGCGCTGGACGGCACCGCGAACAAGGCCCGGCTCGGCGCGAACGCGACGCTGGGCGTGTCGCTCGCCGTGGTCAAGGCGGCCGCCGCCGCCAGCTCGCTGCCGCTCTACCGCTACGCCGGCGGGGTGTTCGCCCACCTGCTGCCGATGCCGATGATGAACATCATCAACGGCGGCGCGCACGCCGACAACCCGATCGACTTCCAGGAGTTCATGATCGGCCCGGTCGGCGCGCCGACGTTCGCCGAGGCCGTGCGGATGGGCTCCGAGGTCTTCCACACGCTGCGCAAGTCGCTGCACGACGCCGGGCACAGCACCAACGTCGGCGACGAAGGCGGGTTCGCCCCCAACCTCAGCTCCGCCGACGAAGCCCTCGAGTTCGTACTGCGCGCGATCGAGCAGTCCGGCTACACCCCCGGCGAGGACATCGCCCTGCTGCTCGACCCGGCCGCGTCGGAGTTCTACACCGGCGAGGTCTACGACTACACCGGGGAGGGCCGCAAGCGCAGCGTCGAGGAGCACGTCGCCTACCTCGCCGACCTCACCGCCCGCTACCCCATCGTGTCCATCGAGGACGGTCTCGCGCAGGACGACTACGCCGGCTGGAAGCAGCTCACCGACACCATCGGCGACCGCGTCCAGCTCGTCGGCGACGACGTCTTCTGCACCAACGTCAACCTGCTGAACGACGGCATCGAGCGCGGCATCGGGAACTCGATCCTGGTCAAGGTCAACCAGATCGGCACCCTCACCGAGACCCTGACCACGGTGGAGACCGCGCACAAGGCGGGCTACTCCGTGGTCATGTCCCACCGCTCCGGCGAGACCGAGGACACCACGATCGCCGATCTCGCCGTCGCCACCAACTGCGGCCAGATCAAGACCGGCTCGCTGTCCCGCGCCGACCGCACGGCCAAGTACAACCAGCTCATCCGCATCGAGGAGGAACTGGGCGCCGAGGCGCGCTACGCCGGCGCGAGCACGATCAGCGGCCGCCGCTGAGCAGGTAGTGGATCAGCTCCACCCCGCCGGTGGCGTAGTTCCTGACATCCGCCGACACGGCTTTGCCCACTTCGGACTCGCGGGCGGCGGCCATGGCCTCGGCCGACTCGAAGTCGGCGTGGAAGACGGCGAAGTACTTCCGCTCGCCGGCGAGGATGGTCACGTCGAAGGAGTACTGCCAGTGGAGGAGGCCGGGCATCTGCGCCACCAGCGGCAGGTGGGTGCTGGTGTAGTACTCCCGGAAGTGGGCTTCGTCGACGGGCGGCGGGTAAAGCACGGTCATGCGGTGCATCGGTTCCCTTTCGGCGGTGGTCCCCTCCACCCTGGCAAACCCCGCGGTACACGCGTCCGAGTTACGCCCGGCGCGGTTACCGTCGGGGCATGAAGCCGAGCACATCGCATTGGGGAGCCTTCTCGGCCGAGGTCGGCCCCGACGGCAGGCTGCGCGTCGCGCCGCACCCCGCCGACCCGGCACCGTCACCCCTGCTGGGCAACCTGGCCGCCGCACTGGACCACCCCACCCGGGTGACCCGGCCCGCGGTCCGCCGCGGCTGGCTGGAGCACGGACCCGGACCGGACACCCGGCGCGGCCGCGACGAGTTCGTCGAGCTGCCCTGGCACGAGATGCTCGACCTGCTGGCCGCCGAACTGGACCGCGTCCGGACCGAACACGGCAACCAGGCGATCTTCGGCGGCTCCTACGGCTGGGCCAGCGCCGGACGCTTCCACCACGCCCAAAGCCAGCTGCACCGCTTCCTCAACACGATCGGCGGCTTCACCGCCTCGCGCAACACCTACAGCAACGGGACGTCGTCGGTGCTGCTGCCGCACGTCGTCGGCGACACCCACGCCGTGCTGCGCCAGGCCTCGACGTGGCCGACGATCGCCGCGCACACCGAGCTGATAGTCGCGTTCGGCGGCGTGCCGGAGAAGAACGTGTTCGTCACGCCCGGCGGCGTCACCGCGCACGGCACGCCGGGGCACCTCGCGCGGCTGCGGGCCCGCGTCGCGCTCGTCAGCCCGCTGCGCGACGACCTCCCGTCCACTGTGGACGCGCGCTGGTACCCGATCCGGCCCGCCACCGACACCGCGCTGATGCTCGCGCTGGCCCACGCCCTCGTCGCCGAAGGCTTGCACGATCGCGCGTTCCTCGACCGCTACACCGTCGGCTACCCGGAGTTCGAGCGCTACCTGCGCGACAAGAACCCGGCCTGGGCCGCCGCGATCACCGGCATCCCGGCCGCGGACATCGTCACGCTGGCGAGGGAAATGGCCGCGCACCGGACGCTGATCACCGTGACGTGGTCGTTGCAGCGCACCGAACACGGCGAGCAGCCGGTGTGGGCGGGCATCGCGCTGGCCGCGCTGCTCGGCCAGATCGGCCTGCCCGGCGGCGGGTTCGGCCACGGCTACGGCTCGATGGGCGACGTCGGCGACACCGGCCCCGAGCTGCGCGTCCCGTCCCTACCCCAGGGCGTCAACCCGATCGGCGAGTACATCCCGGTCGCGCGGATCGCCGACCTGCTGCTGCACCCCGGCGAAACCTACGACTACAACGGCGAGACCCGGCGCTACCCCGACATCCGGCTCGTGCACTGGGCGGGCGGCAACCCGTTCCACCACCACCAGGACCTCAACCGCCTCCGCCGCGCCTTCACCCGCCCGGACACCGTCGTCGTGCACGAGCCCCACTGGACGGCCACCGCGCGGCACGCCGACATCGTCCTGCCCGCCACAACGGCTCTGGAGCGCGAGGATATCGGTTCCGGCCGCCGCGACACGCACGTGATCGCCATGCACCGGATCGCCGAGCCCGCCGGGGAAGCGCGGGACGACTACGCGATCTTCGCCGGGCTGGCGCGCCGGCTCGGGGTGGCGGCGGAGTTCACCGAAGGCCGCACCGCCCGGCAGTGGCTGGAGCACCTCTACGACGGCTGGCGCGATTCCCCGTCGTTCGAGGAGTTCTGGGCCGCGGGCGAGCTGCGGCTCCCGCCCGGCCGCGAGCACCACACGCTGTTCGCGGACTTCCGCGCGGACCCGGACGCCCATCCCCTGCGCACGCCGAGCGGCCGCATCGAGATCACGTCGGCGACCGTCGCGGGGTTCGGCTACCCGGACTGCCCCGGTCACCCGGTCTGGCTGCCGCCGAGCGAAACCGGGCCGCTGTGGCTGATCGCGAACCAGCCGCACACCCGGCTGCACAGCCAGCTCGACGCCGGCGCCACGAGCCTGGCAGGCAAGGTGGCCGGCCGCGAAGCGATCCGCCTCAACCCGGCCGATGCGGCGGCCCGCGGCATCACGGCGGGCGACGTGGTCCGGGTGTTCAACGACCGCGGCGCCTGCCTGGCGGACGCGGTCCTGGACGACGCACTCCGGCCCGGCGTCGTCCAGCTCCCGACCGGCGCCTGGTTCGACCCGGTCGAGGACCATCCCTCCGGACCGCTGTGCGCGCACGGAAATCCGAACGTCCTCACGGCGGACATCCCGTCGTCGCGGCTGTCGCAGGGGTGCGCGGGCCAGCATGCCGCTGTCGAGGTGGAACGCTTCGAGGGACCGGTACCGGAAGTACGCGCCCTGCGTCCGCCGATCGTGTGACCGCCGCCCGGGCGCCGTTATCCTGGCAGGGCGGACTGACGACGGACAGGGGGAAGCACGCGTGCGGGTGGCCGAACTGGTGCAGTCGCCGCTGGTACCGCCGGGCAGGGCCGTCCGCCGGGTGTCGCAACTGCTCGTCGGCCTCGTGCTCTACGGCGTCAGCGACGCCATGGTGGTCGCCGCCGGGCTCGGGGTCGAACCCTGGGACGCGCTGGCCCAAGGGCTGACCCGCACCGCTGGGCTCAGCATCGGGGTCTGGACCAACCTGATCGGCGCCGCCGTGCTGCTGCTGTGGATCCCGCTGCGGCAGAAGCCCGGGCTCGGCACGCTGTGCAACGTGCTGCTCGTCGGCACCTCGATGGACCTCGCGCTGGCGCTGCTGCCGCCGTTCGGGCAGCTGTGGGTGCGCTGGGTCGTGCTGGTCGCGGGCATCGTGCTCAACGGGTTCGCCACCGGCTGCTACATCGGCGCGCAGGCCGGTCCAGGGCCGCGGGACGGGCTGATGACCGGGCTCGCGGGGCGCGGGTACCCGATCTGGGCAGTGCGGTGGGGCATCGAGATCGCGGTGCTGGTGATCGGGTTCCTGCTCGGCGCCACCGTCGGCATCGGGACCGTGCTCTACGCCTGCGCGATCGGGCCGCTCGCCCAGCTGTTCATCCCGATGCTGGACATGGGGCGGGGCGAGGGAAAGCCCTGACGAACGGCGGCGAGCCGGGTCGCGACGCCGAATTCGTGGAAGATCGCGGTGGACACCGGGTCCGTCTCGGCGTACCACTCCGGGTGCCACTGCACCGCGAGGCAGAACCCGTCACCCGCCGAAGCGGCCTCGACGACGCCGTCCGCGGCCACCGCCTCCACGCGCAGGTCCGGCGCGATCCGGTCGATGGCCTGGTGGTGCAGCGAATTGACCGAGACCCGCGCGTAGCCCAGCAGCTGCCGCAGCATGCCGCCGGCGGGGAGGTCGACGACATGCGCGGGCCGGTACTGCCGGTCCCGGGGCTGGGAAAGGTCCTCTCGATGACTTTCGTCGGGCAGGTCGCGCAACGTGCCGCCCAGCGCGACGTTCAGCTCCTGCAGCCCGCGGCAGATCCCCAGCACCGGCAGTCCCGCCCGCAGCGCGGCGGGCAGCACCCGCAGCGCGAGTTCGTCGCGGTCCGGGTCCACCGGGGCAGGCCGGGCATCACCGCCGTAGCGGGCGGGATCCACGTCGATCTGGTGCCCGCCGAACACGACGCCGTCGAAGCGGTCGAGCACGTCGGCCAGGTGCGGCGCCGGACCGCCGACGACGGCCACCGCGCAGCCGGAAACCCGTTCCAGCGCCCGGGCGTAGACCTCGCGCACCGCGACGTGCGGGACCTCGTCGACCGGTTCGGCGGACGCGGCGAGCGCGACCAGCGGCCGGGCGCTCACCGGGCCCGCTCCAGCGCGCGGGCGAGGTCTTCGAGCAGGTCGTCGGGGTGCTCCAGGCCCAGCGACAGCCGGATCGAGCCGGGCGTCACGCCGGCCGCGAGCTGGTCGGCGACCGGCAGCTGGGCGTGGGTGGTGGACGCCGGGTGCGTGGCCATCGACCGGACGTCGCCGATGTTCGTGACGTGCGCGAACAACCGGAGCGCCTCGATGAACCGGCTGCCCGCCTGCTGCCCGCCGGCCAGCTCGAACTGCACCAGCGGGCCGCCGTTGCCGCCGAGGTAGCGGCGCAGCAGCTCCTGCTGCTCTCCGCCGGCCAGGGTCGGGTGGCTGACCGAGGACACCGCCGGGTGCGCGTCGAGGAACTCCGCGACCGCGGCCGCGTTTTCGCCGTGCGCGCGCATCCGCAGCGGCAGCGTCTCGATGCCCTGGATGAGCAGGAAGGCGTTGAACGGGCTCAGGCACGCCCCGAGGTCACGTAGCAGCGTTTCCCGCGCTTTCAGCAGGTAGGGACTGCGGCCCAGCGCGCTGTCGAGGCCGGCGCCGGTCTCGGTCCACACCGCGCCGCCGTGCGCGGGGTCCGGCTCGGTCAGCAGCGGGTGCCGTGCGGCGTGGCGCGTCCAGTCGAACGTGCCGCCGTCCACGATGAGCCCGCCCAGCGCGCTGCCGTGGCCGCCGATGTACTTCGTGGCCGAATACACCAGGATGTTCGCGCCGAAGTCCAGCGGGTTGCAGACCATCGGAAGCAGGGTGTTGTCCAGCACCAGCGGCACTTCCGCCTGTTCGGCGAGCCCGGCGACGTCTTCGATCGGGAAGATGCGCAGCTTCGGGTTGGGCAGCGTTTCGCCGAAGTACGCGCGGGTGCGCTCGTCCGTGGCGGCGGCGAAGTTCTTCGGGTCTTCCGGGCTGACGAACCGGGTTTCGACGCCGAACCGCGCGAAGGTGTTGGCCAGCAGGTTCCACGTGCCGCCGTACAGCTCGTCGGAGCTGACGATGTTGTCCCCCGCCTGGCACAAGTTGAGCAGGGCGACGGTGGTCGCGGCCTGTCCGGTGGAGACGGCCAGTGCGGCCGGGGCGCCGTCCACGGCGGCGATCCGCGCTTCGAGCACGTCGCAGGTGGGGTTGTTGAGGCGGGTGTAGGCGTGCCCGTCCTCACTCAGGTCGAAGATGCCCGCGGCGGCGCCCGTGCCGGGCAGCTCGTAGGCCGCGGTCTGGAAGATCGGCGTGATCACCGGCGCGGTCGGGCCGGCGCGCAGCTCGGCACCCGCGTGCATCACGGCGGACTCGGGCCGCCGGAAGTCCTTCGGCGCGCTGGCGGGGCGGTCAGTGACCGGCATGGGACAGCTCCCTCGGTTCGGACATGGACGTGACGATCGCGCTGACGGCGCTGGGCTGGCCCCGCGGCCCCCGGGTGAACAGCCCGCCCAGCACGGCGTCGACCGCGGCGTAGTCCGGATCGGCCAGCCGCACCCGCCTCGCCTTGCCGAGGTTCCAGAACGGCGTGCGCGGATCGAGGTGGTGTTCCAGGTGGTAGTTGTCGTTGTGGATGCCGGTGAGGAACTTCTCCCAGCCGCGGCTCTTGCGGTTGCGCGTCATGTGCAGGTCCACCCGCGCGTCCCGGACGAGCGGGGTGTGCTCGGAGAGTTCGATGTACCAGCCCAGGATCTGGAAGCTCGTCAGGTAGGGCACGAACCAGAACAGCAGCAGCTCCGCGGTCCAGCCCCACGACCAGCACACCCCGGCGACGAGGGCCCAGAAGCCCCAGAACCCGGCGCGGTCGAGCAGCCGCCTGCCGCGCCGGACCTGGGACGCCTCCTGGGCGCGGCCTTCGCGCAGCACCCGGTACCGGTTGCGGACCAGGTAGCGCAGGTACGCCCAGGTCTGCGTGCCGAACAACGGCATCAGCACCACCCGGCGCACGTAGGTCCGCGGCGAGGCGGCCCGGTAGGCGCCCTGCTCGATGAAGAACCGCAGGTCCGGGTCGCGGTCCGGGTCGCCGAGCCGCGGGTGGTGGGTGAAGACGTGCGAAACCTTGTACGCGTAGTGCTGCTGGAAGATCGGGTACGCGGTGAGCACCGTCCCGAGCAGCATCCGCACCCGGTGGTCGGCGGCGCCGACGCCGTGGGCGCAGTCGTGCAGGATCGTGGACAACCCCCGCTGCCGCGCGCCGATGATCAGCACGGCCAACGGGTAGCACCACCACGAAACCGTTACACACAGCCAAACGCAGGCGGCGATCCAGGCGACGTCCTCGAGCCAGGCCAGCCCGGCGTGCCAGTTGTCGCTGCGGTTGAGGGGTTTCATCCGGGCCCGCACTTCCGCGGGGAAGCGGTGCATCCGGTAGCGCTTCCCGTCGTAGGCCCACTCGGTGTCGGACACGCGTACTCCCTGGCAGTCAGACGAGGGCGGTCAGCGGCACGCCGATGAACGTCGGGTCGAAGCGGCTGACGCCGTCGAGCAGCTCGTCGATCTTCTGCATCACCGCGTCGTCGAGCACGACGTCGACGGCCTTGAGGTTGTCGGTGAGCTGCTCGGGGCGCGAGGCGCCGGTGATCGCGGTCGCGACGTTGGGGTTCTGCAGCACCCAGGCCAGCGCCAGCTGCGCCATGGTCAGGCCGAGCTGCTCGGCGACCGGCCGCAGTTCCTGCACGCGGCGCAGCACGTCGTCCTGCAGCCAGCGGACCATGTACCCGCTGCCCTCGCCGTCGGTGGCGCGGGAGCCGGCCGGCGGCTGCTTGCCCGGCAGGTACTTGCCGGTCAGCACGCCCTGCGCCATCGGCGACCAGACGAGCTGGCCCATGCCTTCGCGCTCGCAGGCCGGGATGACCTGGGCTTCGATGACGCGCCACAGCATCGAGTACTGCGTCTGGCTGGAGATCAGCGGGACCCGCAGCTCGCGGGCCAGCGCGGCGGCGCGGGTGATCTGCTCGGCGGTCCACTCCGAGACGCCGACGTAGAGGATCTTGCCCTGGCGCACCAGATCGGCGAACGCCAGCATGGTCTCCTCCAGCTCGACCGTCGGGTCGAACTGGTGGGCCTGGTAGAGGTCGAGGTAGTCGGTCTGGAGCCGGCGCAGGGAGCCGTGCGCGGACTCCATGATGTGCTTGCGTCCCAGTCCTTGGTCGTTGGGGCCGCCGGGACCGGTCGGCCAGTAGACCTTGGTGCAGATCTCCAGGCTCTCCCGGCGGAGACCCGACAGGGCGCGTCCCAGCACCTCTTCGGCGCGGGTGTTGGCGTACATGTCGGCGGTGTCGAACGTGGTGATCCCGGCGTCCAGCGCCGCTTCCACGCACTTCCTGGCTTGTTCCTCGGCCACCTGCGACCCGTGGGTGATCCAGTTGCCGTAGGAAATCCTGCTCACTGAGAGGCCGCTGCGGCCCAGTCGACGATGTTCCATGCCTCAAGACACTGCGAGCAAATTTCCGTCCAGTCAACGTTTGAAACCGAAGATCAAGGGGCCGCGAATAGGGTCATCAAAACTATTGATGACCCCATCAATCGGTCCATGATCACATTTGCCCGGAGCATTTCCCGCTGAGAGCGTGAGGTATCTGCCGGGGGGAAATCGAGATCGGGAGAACAATGGTCGACAAGATCATCGGCGCCGCGCGTGCGGCGACCACCGCGGCCCCGCCGCTGGGCACCGAGGCGTACGGGCGGTTCTGCACCGCGCTGGCGCACCGGCTCACCGCCGCGTGGCCACGGATCCGCGAAGCGAACGACACCGACGTGGGACGAGCGCGGGACCAGGGCCTGCCCGACGTGCTCGTCGACCGGCTCCGGCTGACCGCAGACCACCTCGACGCCCTGGTCACGATGACGTCGACGGTCGCCGGTGAGCTGACCGAGCTGACCAGCCGCCCGCCGGGGACGCCGATCGGCGACTGGGGGGTGCGGCACCGCGTACCGCGGCCGCTGGGCGTGGTGCTGATGATCTTCGAGGCCCGGCCCACGGTCACCGTCGAAGGCGCGCTGCTCAACGTCGCCGCCGGCAACGCGGTGATTCTCCGCGGTGGCAAGGAGATCGCGCGGACCAACGCCGAGCTCGGCACCGCCATCGCCGCCGCGCTGGCCGACGCGGAGCTGCCGACGAGCCTGGTCACCGTGCTGGACGACCCCAGCCGCGCGCTGCTGCGGGACCTGCTGCGCCGTCCCGGCGAGATCGACGTGCTCATCCCACGCGGCAGCCCGTCGCTCATCGACTACTGCCACCGCGCGAGCACCATCCCGGTCCTGGCCAGCGGCGGCGGCGTCAACCACCTCTACGTGCACTCGAGCGCCGACCTGGCCCAGGCGGTCGCGATCGCGCTGGACAGCAAGCTCCCCGCCCCGGCCGGGTGCACCTCCCTGGAGGTCGCGCTCGTCGACCGCCCGGTGGCCGACGACTTCGTGGCGGCACTGCTCGACGGCGCCCGCCGCGACGGCCGGCCACTGACCATCCGGGTCGGCGAAGGCATCCGGCGGCCGGAAAGCACCGGCGACTGGCAGGTGGACGCGCTGGGCGAGCACGACCTGGGCCGCGAGTTCCTCGACAGCACGGTCGGCGTGGTGGCCGTGGACTCCCCCGGCGAGGCCGTGGAGTTCATCCAGCGCCACGGTTCCGGCCACAGCGAGGCGATCGCCGCCACCGACCCGGCCGCCACCGGCGAGTTCGCCGACCGGGTGGACGCCGCCACCATCGTCGTCAACGGTTCCCTGCGGCTCAACGACGGCCCGACGCTGGAGCTGGGTTCGGAGATCGCGATCAGCACCAGCAGACTGCACGCCCGCGGGCCGATCACCCTCTCCGCGCTGGTGAACTACTCGTGGGTGGTCGAGGCCAACGGCCGGCTGCGCGAGGCGAGCTGATGCCGGCACAGCTCGCCCCGGCACCGGCACCGCCGTTGCTGCTTCCGCTCAGCCAGCGCGCGCAGGCGCCGCAGGCGGTCCTCGTGCACCCCGGCGGTGGCGGCCTGAGCCCGTACACGCCGCTGGCCCTGCGGCTGGCCCGCGACCACGGCGTGAGCGGCATCCGCGCCGGCGGCCTGTTCGCCGGAGAAATTCCCGACGACGACATCGCGACGATGGCCGAGCGGTACCTGCCGCTGCTGGCCGGTCTCCCCCGCCGCCCGGACCTGCTGGTGGGCTGGTCCATGGGCGGGGTCCTCGCCTGGGAACTGGGCGCGCGGCTGTCCGCGACCGGGCCCGCGCCCGCGGTCGTGATGATCGACAGCTTCACCCGCCGCGACGAGTTCGGCACCGCGCACCGGGGCGCCGTCGTCGAGCGGATCATGCGGTCGGTGCACGCCCGGGTCGCACCCCGCGACCGGCGCTGGGCCGAAGCCACCGCCCACGCGCACATCACCGCGTCGGGACGGCACCGGGTGACCAGCAGCCACCCCGGCCCCGCGCTGCTGATGGCCTGCGCGAGCCCGCACCGCCGCACCCAGGTCGAGAACTGGACGCGGCTGTCGGGGCGGCTGCGGGTCCGCGAACTGGCGTGCGGCCATTTCGACGTTTTCGACCGGAAAGCGCTTCCCACCGTTATTCGCCACCTTGACGAATTCCTGAACGGATAACCCGTCCGCGCCACGAAAACAGGAAGGAAAACGATGACGAACGGACCAGATCGCGAAACCGTGTCCGACTCGGTGAAACGCGTGGTGATCGCCGAATCGCGGCTTTCACTGACGCCGGAGGAGATCCGCGACAACGAGCCGCTCAACGGCGACCTGCTGCACCTCAACTCGCTCGGGTTCGTCGGCATGCTGGTGCACCTGGAGGACGCGCTCGACGTGACGCTGCCCGACGACCTGTTCGTCGGCCGCACGTTCAAGACGGTCGACGACCTCGTCGACGTCGTCGCCGAAGGCGCGAGCGGGACGGAGGCCCTGCGATGAACCCCGTTTCCCTGCCCGCCAGCTGGCGCAGCGTGCTGCCCCACCTGGACGAGCCGCTCCCGCCGGACCAGAGCCCGGAGTCCCCCGCCGTCGGCGACGACGGCGTCTCGGTGAACCTGCCGTTCGCGCTGGTGCGCCAGTCCTCCCAGAACCGCGAGTTCTGGGACATCCCCGCCGAGGTGCTCGACGCCTACCGCAGCTTCCGGCCCACGCCGCTGTGGCGGGCCCGCCGGTTCGAGGACGCGGTCGGCGCGCGCGTGCCGATCTACGTCAAGTACGAGGGCGGCAACATCTCCGGCAGCCACAAGCTGAACACCGCGCTCGCCCAGGCCCACTACTACGCCAAGGCCGGCGTGAAAGAGCTGGTCACCGGCACCGGGGCCGGGCAGTGGGGCACCGCGCTCGCCGCCGCCTGCACGATGTTCGGCTTGCGCTGCCGGGTGTTCATGGTCGGCACGAGCCTGCGGAAGAAGCCCTACCGGGGCACGCTGATGCGGGCTCTCGGCGCCACCGTGCACGCCAGCCCGAGCGAGCTGACCGACGTCGCCGCCCGCAGCGGCGGCGGGGTGAACAGCCTCGCGCTCGCCATCGGCGAAGCCGTCGAATACGCCGGGCGCACCGAAGGCGCCGCGTTCTGCATCGGCAGCGGCGAGACCTACAGCATCCTGCACCAGTCCGTCATCGGGCTGGAGGCCATCGACCAGCTCGCCGAGCTGGAGGCCACTGTGGACAGTGTGGTCGGCTGCGTCGGCGCCGGCTCGAACTTCGGCGGGATCGCGTTGCCGTTCTTCGCCGACGCCGCCACGACCGGCGCCGAGTGCCCGCAGCTCGTCGCCGCGGAGTCCAGCACCACCCCGAAGCTCACCCGCGGCGTCTACGCCTACGACAAGACCGACGCCACCGGGGTCAGCCCGATGGAGGCGATGTACACGATCGGCAGCAGCTACCCGATCCCCGACTCGCACTCGGCGGGCCTGCGCTTCCACGGCGCCGCGAAGGTCATTTCCGCGATGCGGCACCGGGACCAGGTCACCGCGCAAGCCGTCGGACAGGTCGAAGCGCTGCAGGCGGGTCAGGCCTTCACCCGGTCGGAGATGGTGCTCCCGGCACCGGAATCCGGGCACGCGCTGGCCGTCGCCGCGCGCCTGGCCACCGACGGCGGATCGGCCCGTGGCGTGGTCGCCTGCGTCAGCGGGCACGGCTACCTCGACCTGTCGGCGTACCAGCAACTGCTCGACGGTGAGCTGACCACCGAGCCGCCCGAGGAGCGGGCGCTGGTATCGGCGATGGACCGGTTGCGGCCGGTGCCCGGGCTCGCGACCGCGGGGAGCAGCCATGTCTGAGCCGATGGACCACCGCCTCTTCGACTGCGTCCAGGTGAACCTGGCCGAGCTGGCCGACCGCCACCACGGCGTGGGCACACACCTCGCGCTGGGCCGGGTCCTGCGCTTCTGGCCCCGGCCGGGCGCGGACGGGCTGCCCACCGTCGAGCCGCTGGTCGACGACCACGTGTGCGAATCCGCGGCCCTGCTGGGACTGCGCGTCGCACGGCGCGAGCACGTCTCGACGGCCGCGGAACTCGAGCCCGGGCCCGGTTGCTACGTCGTGGCGGACGCCTTCCACCTGCCCTGGGTCCCGTACCACGGCAAGAAACACCTGGAGCACAGCTTCCTGGTCGAGCCGGACGGCGACGGCGTCACCGTCGTGGACGGCTACCACAACGACACCGAGTGGGGCGCGGCCCGGCCGGGCCGGTGGGCCCTCGGCCACGCGGAACTCGCGGAAGCGCTTCCCGAGGGGGCGCTGACGTTCGACCTGGTCGCCGGGGCGCCGCCCACCGAGCGCACGCCGCTGGTGGAACTGGCCGACGCCGGCACGTTCGTGGCGACCTACGCCGACCACCCCGACCGGGTGCGGGCGATGCGCGGGCTGACCCTGCAGACGTGGCTGCTCGCCCGCAGCCGCCGCCTGCACGCCGCGGCCATGGGCCTCGGCACCGAGCCGGTGCGGGCGCACCTGGCCGAGTGGGACGCGATCGCGAAGCAGGTCTACCTGGCGAGCCGCCGGGTGGCCGCGGGCCGGGAGGAGCCGCGCGCGCTGTTCCCCCGCCTCGCCGAGTGCCTCGCCGCGGACCACACGGCGTTCGGCGGAGCCGCCGAGACCGCCGCGGTGTCCACAGTGGACACCATCGATGTGCCGACGACGGTTCGCGAGTCCGTCACCGCAGTGATCGGGACCGTCCTGGGCACCGATCCCCCCGCGGACGCCCGCACGCTCGGCGACATCCCCGGTTTCAGCTCGTTCCGCATGATGGAGATCGTCGAGCGGATCGAAAGCGACCTCGGCGTCGAGTTCGCCGCCGAGGACCTGGTCCCGGAAAAGCTCACCCACGTCGACGGCCTCTGCCGGGCCGTCGTGGCCGCCGGAGGAACCCGATGACCTACTCCCCGCGAGTGCTCCACGAACTGCTCGACCACGCCGCCCGGCTGTGGCCTGCCCGGACCGCGCTGACCTGCCGCGGCGACTCTGTGACGTACGACGAACTCGCCGCCGCCGCACAGCGG
>NZ_JAAGNB010001313.1:0-1111 GCF_010550475.1 Amycolatopsis sp. SID8362 | reverse complement strand
GCGGTCAGGCCGTTGGACGCGCCGTCGGAGTTCACCGCCGAGCCGCGCACCACGGCCAGCACCGGGTGCCCGAGGCGACGGGCGTCGGAAAGCCGTTCCAGCAGCAGGACACCGGCGCCCTCGGCGAAGCCGGTGCCGTCGGCGCCCGCGCCGAACGCCTTGCAGCGCCCGTCGGCGGAAAGCCCGCGCTGGCGCGAGAATTCGACGAACACCGACGGCGTCGCGAGCACCGTCGCCCCGCCCGCGAGCGCGAGCGTGCACTCGCCGCGGCGCAGCGCCTGCACCGCCAGGTGCACGGCGACCAGCGACGACGAGCACGCGGTGTCCAGCGTCAACGCCGGGCCTTCGAAGCCGAACGTGTAAGCGATCCGGCCCGACGCCAGCGAGCCGGACGTGCCCATCAGCACCCGGCCGGCGAGGTCGGCGTCGGCCGCGCCGGTGCCGTAGTCGGCGTACATCGTGCCGGCGAACACGCCGGTCCGGCTGCCGCGCAACGACCGCGGGTCGATGCCCGCGCGTTCGATGGCCTCCCAGGACAGTTCGAGCAGGAGCCGGTGCTGCGGGTCGGTGACCTCGGCGGCGGCCGGGGACATGCCGAAGAACCCGGCGTCGAACGCGCCCGGCTCGGCGAGGAACCCGCCGTGCCGGGTGCTGGAGTGCCCCGGTTCGTCCGGCCGGTGCAGGCTTTCGACGTCCCAGCCGCGGTCGCCGGGGAACTCGGTGATGGCGTCGACGCCGCCGTCGAGCAGCCGCCAGAGGTCCTCGGGCGTCGTGACGCCGCCGGGGTACCGGCAGCCGGTGCCGACGACGGCGATCGGCTCCTCGGCGGCGCGCAGCTTCTCGCGGGCCTGGTGCAGTTCGAGAGTGACCCAGCGGAGGTTCTCCAGCACGCGGTCGTCGTGCTCAGCCATGGTTGCCCAGCTCCTTGGAGATGAAGTCGAGTAGTTCGTCGGCCGAAGCGGTGCGCAGGTGCTGCGCCGGGTCGTCGGGTTCGGGATCGGGCCGCCGCAGCCGCGCGCCCAGGGCGTCGAGCCGCGCCAGCACCGTGGCGAGCACGGCCTCGTCGACGTCGGCGAGGGCGTGCTCGAGGCGGTCGACGTGGTCGAGCGCC
>NZ_JAAGNB010001260.1:0-218 GCF_010550475.1 Amycolatopsis sp. SID8362 | reverse complement strand
CACCGCCCGGCCGACCTGGTAACCTGAAACACGTTCTAGTTTCAGGGGGTGGCGATGACCTTCCCGGTGGTCGACGGCGTTCCGCCAGGGCGTGCCCTGCTCGGCACCCGGATCCGCGAGCTGATCGAAGCCTCGGTGCGCGTGCGCGACGACGAAGCCGGCCTGGCCGCGGCGGCGAGCCGGGTCGAAGCGGTGACCGCGGCCCTCCGCGCGGCCGG
>NZ_JAAGNB010001205.1:0-224 GCF_010550475.1 Amycolatopsis sp. SID8362 | reverse complement strand
GGAACCGCGACGCAAAGTCTCAGACGGCCCACAGGTTCGGCGCGGATCATGGTGGTCAGAGGGGATGAGGAGGCCGCGATGATCACCACCCGTCCGGGGTACCCGCGCTGGCACACCGCGAGTGCGCAGGGCCCCCGCTCGCTCAACGCCGACGCCGTCGGGGCCTACGCCGCCGCCGGTGGGCCCGGTGTCGTCTTCGCGCTCGCCGACGGGGTCGGCGACGA
>NZ_JAAGNB010001104.1:0-2294 GCF_010550475.1 Amycolatopsis sp. SID8362 | reverse complement strand
GCCGTGCCCGCCGAGCACCCGCTGACCGCGGTGGTGCACGCCGCCGGCGTCCTCGACGACGGCGTGATCGGTTCCCTGACGCCGGAGCGGCTCGACACGGTGTTCGCGCCGAAGGCCGACGGGGCCTGGCACCTGCACGAGCTGACCGCCGGGACGGACCTGGCCGGGTTCGTGCTGTTCTCCTCGGTCGCCGGCGTGATCGGCGCGGCGGGGCAGGGGAACTACGCCGCCGCCAACACCTTCCTCGACGCGCTCGCCGAGCACCGGCGCGCACGGGGGCTGGCGGCGACGTCGCTGGCGTGGGGCGCCTGGGACACCGGCATGACCGGAACGCTGACCGAGGCCGAGCTGGACCGGATCGCCCGGTCCGGCCTGCCGCCGCTGTCGTCGGCGCAGGGCACCGGGCTGTTCGACGCCGCGCTGCGGCTCGGCGACGCCGCACTCGTCCCGATGCGCGTCGAACTCGACGTCCTGCGCTCGCGGGGTGAACTGCCGTGGCTCCTGCGCCCGGTGACGCGCCCCGCCCGCCGCGCCGCGGCACGCGCGCTGTCGGAGACCGCGACGAGCCTCAAGCAGCGGCTGGCCGGGCTGCGGGAACCCGAGCGCTTGCGGTCGCTGCTCGACCTCGTCCGCACCGAAGCGGCCACCGTACTCGGGCACGCTTCGCCGGCCACCGTGGCGCCCGAGCGGGAGTTCCGCGAACTCGGCTTCGACTCGCTCACCGCGGTCGAGCTGCGCAACCGCCTCAAGACCGTGACCGGGCTGCGGCTGACCGCGACCCTGGTCTTCGACCACCCGACCCCGGCCAGGCTCGCCGGGCACCTGCTGGCCGAGCTGGCCGGCACCGTCGCCGACGTCGTCGTGCCGCGCGCCACCACCCGCCCGGCAGGCGACGACCCCATCGCGATCGTGTCGATGGCCTGCCGCTACCCCGGCGGCGTCCGGTCGCCGGAAGACCTGTGGGAACTGGTCCTCGGCGGCGGCGACGGGATCACCGGGTTCCCCGAGAACCGCGGCTGGGACCTGGCGAACCTCTACACCACCGACCGCGAGGACGTCGGCCGGTCCTACACCCGCGAAGGCGGGTTCCTGCACGACGCGGGCGAATTCGACGCCGGGTTCTTCGGGATCTCCCCGCGCGAGGCCCTGGGCACCGACCCGCAGCAGCGGCTGCTGCTGGAAACGTCGTGGGAGACCATCGAACGGGCCGGGATCGACCCGGTCTCCCTGCGGGGCAGCCGGACCGGCGTGTTCGCCGGGGTGATGTACCACGACTACGGCTCCGGCGGCGTCGAGTTCCCGCCGGACGTCATGAGCTTCCTCGGCATCGGCACCTCCGGCAGCGTGATGTCCGGCCGCGTCGCCTACGCCCTCGGCCTGGAAGGCCCCGCGGTCACCGTCGACACCGCCTGCTCCTCGTCGCTCGTCGCGATGCACTGGGCCGCGCAGGCGCTGCGCTCCGGCGAGTGCGAGCTGGCGCTCGCCGGCGGGGTGACCGTGATGGCGACCCCGGGCCCGTTCATCGACTTCAGCGCGCAGGGCGGCCTCGCCGCCGACGGCCGCTGCAAGTCCTTTTCGGACTCCGCCGACGGCGTCGGCTGGTCCGAAGGGGTCGGGATGGTGCTGCTGGAACGGCTTTCGGACGCCCGGCGGCACGGGCACGAGGTGCTGGCCGTGCTGCGCGGCTCGGCGGTCAACTCCGACGGCGCGTCCAACGGCCTCACGGCCCCGAACGGCCCGTCGCAGCAGCGGGTGATCGGCCAGGCGCTGGCCAGTGCCGGGCTCGGCACCGGCGACGTCGACGTCGTCGAAGGGCACGGCACCGGCACCCCGCTCGGTGACCCGATCGAGGCGCAGAGCCTGCTGGCCACCTACGGGCGGGGCCGCCCCGACGGCCGGCCGCTGCTGCTCGGCTCGGTGAAGGCCAACATCGGCCACACCCAGGCCGCCGCCGGCGTCGCCGGGGTGATCAAGATGGTCCAGGCCATGCGCCACGGCGTCCTGCCGCCCACACCGCACCTGGACACCCCGTCCACGCACGTCGACTGGAGCACGGGCGACGTCGAGCTGCTGACCCAGCTCACGCCGTGGCCCGAGACCGGCCGGCCGCGTCGCGCGGCGGTGTCGTCCTTCGGGATCAGCGGCACCAACGCCCACACCATCCTCGAGCAGGGCCCGGCCCCGCTCGCCGACACACCCCGGCGGACCGCCGACGGGGCCGTGCTGCCGGTGCTCGTCGCGGGCAAGACCCCGGCGGCGCTGCGGGCCCAGGCCGCCCGGCTGCTCGCCCGGTT